>NZ_SLUN01000034.1 GCF_004340685.1 Hydrogenispora ethanolica
CCGGGGAGGGGACCGGGGAGAGGTCGCTTTTGGGCTTGCTTTATCTCTCTATTGATCTCCCAAAACCTTTTTGGTTCCGGCTTCGCCGGGATAGGATGAAATAAATTTCTTAACAAAGTTGCATTCCTAAAGCCGAATGCAAATGAAATGAAATCGGAATTTAATTCAACTTATATAGCTCCAGCTCTCCTTGGAGGTGGTCGATGAATTGTTTGGCGGTCCGGCCGGAGCGGCCGTTCTGAAAACGCTCCCATTGAATAGCCCGCTGATTCAGTTCGGCGGCCTCCAACCGGATCCCGCGCTGGGCGGCAAGGCCTTGGACGATCGCCAGATACTCGGCTTGGTCGGGGCTGGAGAAAGTAATGGTCAGCCCGAAGCGATCGGCCAGGGATAGCTTTTCCTGAACCGCATCGTTGAAATGGAGATCCTCGTCCCGTTCGGCCAGGGTTTCCCGGATCAGGTGCCGCCGGTTAGAGGTGGCGTAGATCAAAAGATTCTGGGGCCGGCTGGCCAGTCCGCCCTCGAGAACGGCCTTCAAATGCTTATACTGGGACTCTGAAGATTCAAAGGAAAGATCGTCGACGAAAATGATAAACTTCAATCCCCGTTTGCTCAGCGGTTGCACCAACTCCGGGAAGTCTCCCAGATCGTCCTTGTTGACTTCGACCATCCGCAGGCCTTCGCCGGCCAGATGATTCCCCAGGGCCTTCACCAGCGAGGATTTGCCGGTTCCCCGGTCGCCATAGAGCAGCACATTATTGGCAGGAAGACCTTTCAAGAATTGCTTAGTGTTCTGCAGTAGCGCCTGTTTGTGGCTTTGATATCCGATCAACCCGTCCAAAGTGATCGGATCCGGGTGGCTGACCGGCCGCAGCTTTTTCGTTTTCGAGTTCCAGGCGAATGAAGCGTAGCTGCTGAATATGCCGGCGCCGTTCCGGGCATACCACGCGCCAAGCCAATGGAGGCAAGCGGAACAATCGCCGTCCATCAATGCTTGGAATCCCGGATCCGGAGGCAAGGTTTCGCCGGCCGGCAGGCCAACCAGCTTTCCCGGTTGCCAGCGCAGCAGTCCGGCCAGGATCTGTAAGTCGGACAGGAACGCGCTTTGAATGGCAGCTGGCAGGGAAACGGCCTGCTGTCTTTCAGCCGCCAGCGAAAAAAAGTTCTCATTCTTCTTAACCGCGGTCCACAGGTACTCAGCCCATGGGTTAGGGGAGTCCGGATATTGCTCAAGCAGCGTGCCGTACCAGCCGTTCAGGAAGGTGCCGGCGGCGGATTGAGTGAGCTCTTTCAGTAAAGGATCGGCATTAAGGCTTCGGAGTAGGATCAGCTTTTGGAGGGACTCTTGAATCGGTTCGACATCGGTTAGCAATTTTCATCACCCGGGGTTTAAATTCGCGGTCCCGGATCAAAAACCTGCCTCCCAACAGCATTTTTTATGGCAATGGCCCGGCGTCAGCAGGGCGCTTTCAGGAAGCCGTGCTCGCGGCTGTTGTCGATGATGATTTGTGCTGCTTGAAGCGGATCGTCGACGACTCGCAGCAGAGCGAGATCGGCCCGGTCAATGCAGCCCTCGCTGAGCATCCGGTCCCGGATCCAAGCGATGAGGCCGTTCCAATACTCCGAGCTGTACAGGATAATCGGGAAATGATCGATCTTGTCGGTTTGAACCAGAGTCAACGCTTCGAAGAGTTCATCCATAGTCCCAAAGCCGCCGGGGATGATCACAAAGGCGACCGCGTATTTGATGAACATCAGCTTGCGCACGAAGAAATAGCGGAACTTCAAGGCGATGGTCTGGTAGGGATTGGGGATGGGTTCCCGGGGCAGTTGAATGCCGCACCCCACCGAAGTACCCTGCGCTCGGTAAGCACCCCAATTGGCGGCTTCCATGATCCCGGGGCCGCCGCCGGAGATGACCGCAATGCCGGCGGTCGCCAGTTTTTCAGCGATGGTAACGGTCGCCTGGTAATACCGGTGGGACTCAGCGAAGCGGGCCGACCCGAAGATGGCGGTGGCCGGTCCGATCTTGGAAAGGGCATCGAAGCCCTCTACCATCTCGCCCTGGATCCGCAAGATCCGCCAGGGATCTTCCTGGGTAAAATCGGCTTTGGGCGGACAGGGAGATTGGAGCAGTTCTTTGTCCTCGTTGTCGAGCCAGCCTTTCGGTTGCTGAAGTTGAATCATGAAAAATCACCCCGTTGGTTATTGTAACCGGCCGGAACTAGAGTTAAACCCGGTATAAATCAGAAAGCAATTGCGCAGATTGATGGGGGAGTGGCAGAGACGCGCAAGCCGCCGTCGAAGCTGCCGAGAAAGGAGGAGATCGAGTGCCGAAAAACCAAAAACCAACTGCACCCGCAACGGGCGGCAAAGAGAAATTGAAGTGGGAGACCGCCAAAGAGTTGGGCCTGGATGACGATCTGGCCACGGGAGGCGATGAGCTGACCGTCCGGGAAGCCGGCAAGATCGGGGGCAATATGGTCAAAAAGCTAGTGGAAAAGGGGGAACAGGAGATCGCCAAAGAATCGGGAAGCGAATAAAAAGGAAATAAATCGATCGTTTGAATCGGCAATCGCGAGGGCGATTGCATTTTTTTTGTATTTTTATTGAATTCGAGCTAAAATGCTTTTCAGTTTCGAAATAACGCTAAAGGATTGGAAAAAAGATCCCGAAAATGTAGATAAGGTAAAGCGTGGACAAGGAGGCTGAATATGCTCGTGAGAAACATCGGCATTGATCTGGGGTTCGGGTTTGTCAAAGCCACTGACGGCGAGAGAGACTTCATATTTCCGAGCGTAGTCGGGGCCGGCCAGGAGTTGACCTACCGGTCGGAATTGACTACCTATGTCGATCCCATTGTGAATCTGGCGGTAGTGATTGACGGAAAGCGATACTTCGTCGGTGAGCTGGCGATTCGGCAGAGTGAGATTCGCAGCCGTTCCATGAGTGACAATCATGCGCAGGAGAAAAACACCAAGATTCTGCTCTTAACCGCTTTGGCCCTCTACGTTCAGGGCAAAAGCGAAGAGTTCAACGTAGTGACCGGCTTGCCCCCGGGGTATTATCTCGCCAACAAAGAGATCCTGGCCGACCTGATCAAGGGGAGACATACCGTCCATCTGAATATTGACGGGGTCGCTCAGGAAAAGGTGATCGTCGTCAATAATGTGAAGATCATACCGCAGCCTTTGGGTACGCTCTTTGACAAGATCTTCGACGAACGCGGGGTTATTCGCGATAAGGATCTGGCCCGTTCGAAAGTGGGCATTATCGATATCGGCTTCCGGACGACCGATTTTGCCTGGGTGGATAAGCTGGAGTATATCGATAAGCTCGGCCACACCAATACGACGGCCATGTCCAAAGTCTACGCCATCATCTCCGAGTCACTGCATAATAAATTTCGGATCTACAAGGAAGACTACGACCTTGAGGAAGTCGTTCAAAAAGCCCGGATCAAGGTGGACGGCGAGTTTTACTCGCTGGAGCAGGTGAAGCAAGAAGCCTACGAGCAACTGACCGCCAAGATCCTCACCGAGATGAACTCCATTTGGGACAAACGGATGCTGGATGGCATCCTCATCTCCGGCGGCGGCGGAAGCGCACTGGCCGAATATCTGCTCCCGGAATTGAAGATCGCCACTCTGGTGGAGAATTCCCAGACCGCCAATGTCCACGGTTACTTGAAACTGGGCCATAAACTGTTCGGCTATACCGAGAATCCGTCCCACGGCGGCAGTGAGAATGCCTCGCGTTTTTCGGCGGCGGCTCTGAAGACGGCTTTTGACGAAGGATAGGTTCTTACCCCGGCATTCAGCCGGGGAGAGTTGATCGGATCAGATTCAATAGGATTCACTGTGCCTTTTCGGAAACGGAAAGGCATTTTTTCTGGCCCGCCGGGGTCCGGTAACGACCGGAAGCCTATCCCAGAGACCTGGAAAGCCTCCCGTGGCTCCATCCAACCGTCCGGGGACTTGGGACCGCCGTCTGAAGGCTTCGGCGATCCGTCCGAAGGTTCGGGCAGTCCTTCCTAAGCTTTCAGACGGCCGGCCAAATCCTCCGGACGGTGCTCCGAAGCTTCCGGCAATCCTTCCGAGGTTTTCCGACGGTTTTCCGGAGAGTCCGGCAAACCCTTCGAAGTCTCCGGAAAACAGGGAAGGGACGATCACCGGGCCCACCGGGGGAATAGCCCGGGTTCCGGGATAACAGGCGGGGACGCAACCTCCGGGGGGCTCGATTCACCGGAACAATTTCAGAGGCGAGCGGGCGATAGCGCGGTTCAAATTTGCCGGCGTACAAAATCCCTGCAAATCGCCTTCAAAAAAAATTAAACATCGGCAAATGAAATCAATTGACAACAAACGAAAGCAAACGTAAAATGGAATTGGAGGAACAATGATGTTTCCGGAAGAACGCCAGTCCAAGATTTTGGATATCCTAAGTAAGCAGGGCCGCTGCCTGGTCGGAGCTCTGGCACAAGAACTCGGTGTTTCGATGGTCACGGTCCGCCAGGATCTGGACCTTTTGGAACGCCGCGGTTTACTCCGGCGGACGCACGGCGGGGCCATTTTAAATGCCAAGACCGGATTCGAGCGGCCTTTTCAGATCGAGGAGACCTCTTTCAAGACCGAAAAGGAACGGATTGCGGCCGCCGCTGTGAAGGAAGTAAGCTCCGGCGACACCGTCATCCTCGATGTGGGAACCACCACCACCGAGGTGGCGCGGTTGCTCAAGAAGCACCGTGATTTGACCGTGGTCACCAACGCGGTGAATATCGCTCTCATCCTGGAGGATAACCCCGACATCACTACAGTGGTCACGGGCGGAACGCTCCGCGCCAAACAGCATTCGCTGGTCAACCCTTACGCGGAGTTGATTCTGGAGAAGATCAACGCCGATCTGGCCTTTATCGGAGTGAGCGGCGTGGCGGCCGATTATGGATATACCAATGTCAATCTGGCCGAAGCCGAACTGAAGTCGCTATTTTTTCGCAAAGCCCGCCGCCGGATCGTCTTGGCGGACTCCAGCAAGATCGGGAATGTGGCCCGGGCCAAGGTGGCCGACCTGCTGGAGGCGGACCGGCTGATCACCGATCGCTCCGCCAATGCCGAGGAGGTAGCCCGCCTTCGCGAACGCGGTCTGGAGGTTCAGCTGGTGTAAGCCGGCGTTCCATAAATAATGAGGTGAATAGATTGGAGCAAGCGCAAGCCGATTTCGTCAAAAAAACCATTACTCTGCCGGATGGGCGGTATATGGTGCTTTATGATTTCGCCCCCATTCCGGGCGGCGGAGGCGAAGCAAAACCGGGACCCAACGCGGCACCCGCAGCAAAGGAGCAATGACTGAATGTCCGAACTACGTTGGCACCCCTTTCTGGAGGAATGGGTCATTACGGCGACCCACCGTCAGGAACGTACTTTCATGCCGCCGGCCGATTATTGTCCGCTTTGTCCCACCCAGCCGGGTGGATTTCCAACCGAGATTCCCCAGTCCGAATTCGATATCGTGGTCTTTGAAAATAAATTCCCGTCCCTGCAGCAGAACCCCCCGGAACCCAGCGTGGCTCCGACGCCGTTTTCTCCGGTCGCGCCGGCCCGGGGCATCTGTGAAGTGGTTGTCTACTCTCAGGAGCACCGGAGTTCTTTGGCGACGATGCCTTGGCCCAAAATTGAGAATCTGATCCGGGTTTGGCAGGATCGCTATACCGACCTGGGGGCCAAGGATTATGTCCAATATGTCTTGATCTTTGAGAATAAAGGCGAACCGGTGGGCGTAACCCTGCACCATCCCCATGGCCAGATTTATGCTTTTCCGTATATCCCGCCGAAGATCGAAAAAGAACTGGCCGCCTCCGGGAAATATTATCAAAAGACCGGGAAATGCCTTTTCTGCGACACCGTCGCGGACGAACTCTCCGACGGCCGGCGGATTGTCCTGGAGAGCGAGAAGTTTGTGGCTTTCATCCCGTTCTTCGCGCGGTACCCCTATGAGGTGTACCTGGCTCCGAAACGGCACCTGGCTTCGTTCGCCGAATTGCAGGCGGACGACCGCCGCGATCTGGCCTTGATCCTGAAAGCGTTGTTGCTGAAGTACGATAAGCTCTTCGACTTTTCGTTCCCGTATATCATGGTGATTCACCAGGCCCCCACCGATGGCGGGAGCTATCCCGATTATCACCTGCATTTTGAGTTTTATCCGCCCCATCGGACCGCCACCAAGCTGAAGTATTTGGCGGGAGTGGAGTCCGGCGCCGGCAGCTACATCAATGATACGCTGGCCGAGGAGAAAGCAGCCGAACTCCGGGCTATCGGGCCGCAAAGCGTGGCGGAGATTTTGGATCTGAAGTGAACGTGGCCGTAGCGGATCGCCTGCCTCGGCGGCCCGCAGGATGGCCCGGAACCGGCTGGGCATGTCGGTCCGACAGGATTCCGAGTATATCTGAGATAAAGGGTGTCAGAGATGAATCAAAAGCTGCGCAAGACAGTAGCCGAACAATTGGTACGAACCTTCGGGCCGGGGGAGCCGCTGATTCTGGGCCGGGCGCCGGGGCGGGTGAATCTCATCGGAGAGCACACCGATTATAATGATGGTTTCGTCTTCCCGATGGCCCTCGATTTTGAGATCGTGGTCGCGGGGCGGCGGCGCGCCGACCGGACCGTCCGGCTTTTGGCGGTCGATCTCCGGGAGAAAGTGGAGTTTTCGCTGGCCGAGCCGATCGTTTTCGATGAGCATTTCGGCTGGAGCAATTATCTGCGCGGCGTTCTGAAGCTGTTGCAGCAGAGCGGAGCGGAATTGCCAGGAATGGAACTGGCCTTTGCCGGAGACGTTCCCTTGGGGTCGGGCTTAAGCTCGTCGGCTGCCTTGGAGGTGGCGACGGCCATCGTCGTGCAGCGGATGACCGGCTTTGGGATCGAGCGTCCCGCCCTGGCCAAACTCTGTCAGCGGGCCGAGAATGAGTTTGTGGGAATGAACTGCGGCATTATGGATCAATTCATTTCGATGATGGGGGAGCAGGATCACGCGCTTTTCCTGGATTGCCGGTCGTTGGAATACCGGCAGATTCCGCTGGAATTGGGAGCGTACCGCATCGTGGTCTGCCACAGCGGCGTCAAGCATTCCTTGGTCGAATCCGAATACAACCGCCGCCGCCAGGAGTGCGAGGCGGGGGTGCGGGTTCTGGCCGCTCATTTTCCGGAAATTAAAGCCTTGCGCGACGCCCGCCCCGAACAGCTTGTCGCTTGCCAAAACGAACTGGATCCGGTGGTTTACCGCCGTTGTCGCCACGTGATCTCCGAGGACGCCAGGGTGCTGGAGAGCATTCAGGCGTTGAATCATGGAGATTTGGTCCGCTTCGGCCAGATGATGAATGAATCCCACGATTCATTGCGGGACTTGTACGAAGTCAGCTGCTCGGAGATCGATCTGCTGGTGGAGCTGGCCCGCCAGGTTCCGGGAGTCCTGGGAGCGCGAATCACCGGCGGCGGCTTTGGCGGCTGCACCGTGAATTTGGTGGCCGAGGAAGCGGTGGACCGTTTTACGGAACGGATTTGCCGATTATACCGTGAAAAGACCGGGATCGATGCTCGGATCTTTATCAGCAAGGCGGCGGACGGCGCTCAGATTATCGAGTAGCCTTTTGAATAGGACCGCGGGGTTATCCCTTTCGATAACGAACCAATCCGTAAGCAACATTGAGCGCAACTTAGAAGCCATGTGATAAAGTCTTTTGAATCGGAAATCAGCTTGCAAAAAGGTTTAAAAAAGACTTTATCATTTGCTTCATGCAATCGCTGTGACTCTTCCGGCTTTTAGCCGGGTTTATCACAGCTCTTTTAGAAGGTTAGGTGATGAAAAACGATGAAGATTGGGGTTCTAACGAGCGGCGGCGATTCGCCGGGAATGAACGCCGCGATCCGGGCGGTAGTCCGGACGGCGCTGTATCATGGTTGTGAAGTCTTTGGTATTAAACGCGGTTACAGTGGTCTGTTGTCGGGCGAGATTATCCCGCTCGATTCGCGGGCGGTCGGTGATATTTTGCAACGCGGCGGCACGATCTTGCAATCGGCCCGTTGCCCGGCGTTTAAAACCGCCGAAGGCCAGGCGTTGGCGAAGGAACAATTGCTGAAGATGGGCTTGAACGCTTTGGTGATCATTGGCGGCGACGGTTCGTTCCGCGGCGCTCAGGACCTGAACAAGATGGGCTTTCAAACGGTCGGACTCCCGGGAACCATCGATAATGACATCGGCTGCACCGACTATACGATTGGTTTTGATACGGCGGTGAATACCGTGTTGGACGCGGTGAATAAGATCCGGGACACCGCCTCCTCCCATAACCGGGTCTATATCGTGGAAGTGATGGGCAAACTCTCCGGCTTTATCGCCGCTGCGGCCGGTTTGACCGGTGGGGCCGAATCGGTGCTGGTTCCCGAAATCCCCGCCGACCTGAATGCATTGTGCGCGAAGATCAGCCGAAGCTTACATGAGGGGAAGACCCATAGCATCGTCCTGGTGGCGGAAGGGTTTTACGGCGATCCGGTCGACGCCGATCAATCGAGCGCCTTCAAAGTCGGCCGTTTTGTGGCCCAGCATACCGGCTGCGAAACGCGGATTACCGTCCTCGGTCATATCCAACGGGGCGGTACGCCGACTTTCTTTGACCGTAAGATCGCTACGCTGATGGGGGCCAAGGCGGTCGAACTGATCCTGGCGGGCGAGACGGAGAAGATGGTTGGAATCGTCAACGATAAGATCGAAGCATTCGATATGGACGCGGCGATCGGGGAACGGAAACAGGTCGATCCGCAGTGGCTGGATTTGATCCGCATTCTCTCCTAGACTTAGCAAATCGGGCTTTTTTAGAGATGCGGCTTTTAGAGGACCTAACAGCTGATGTTGCATAAAGTCTTCGGATGCAACATAAGTTTTTAAGCTGATATTCATTGGCTGCTCCGAACGTCAACCTGTTCACGGAGTTTTGAAAGCGAGGAAGGTTCCTCGTTTTTCCGAACCCGTGATTCAGGAATCACGGTCCGGCGCGGCGGTTCAGAAAAATTTTCAATCTCAACTTGGTGCCGCGTCTGTCGAATCAGAGGCAAGTCCCTGGTTGGACCGGCGCAGTAAATCACTCCACACAACTGAGAAATAGCGAATTACTGAAAGTTCTGGTTTCTCATCGATGATTGGAACTGGAGATTTCCGTTGTTCTTAGGCATTTTCTGAGTAGGGTGTTACGGTTGGTTTTCTAGCGGCTGAGTTGAGAAGAGGAATGGAATATCGTCCATCGCAAAAATTTGAAATGCCCAGGGCTTTCAAATGGGTGGCCAGTTCCCATGAAAATTTTTTGAGCCGGAATGAATGTCAGCTTTTTATTTTTGGATTGAGACGAATTGATAGAGTGCTGCATGATTAGTTTAATAGAGAGCTCTGAGTTTGAGGACCGAAGGGGGGCGATCGAACCGAAGTTGGTTATGTATGGGGTTCATATCGAATAACAAGGGAGGCTAAAAAATTGAAACGAGCAATCATCTACACGCTGGTAGCAGTCATGGTATTGTTAGTGGCGGGAGCCATCGGCAGCGCGGCGAGCAACCTCACGATCGGGTGCGCGATCTATAAGTTCGACGACACCTTCATGACCGGAGTGCGCAACGCCATCCTTGGCGCAGCCGAAAAGAAAGCCAAAGTCGACATGGTCGACAGCCAGAACTCGCAGCCGACCCAGAACGACAAGATCGACCTCTTCATCACCAAACGCGTCAACGCCCTGGCGATCAACCCGGTCGACCGGACCGCCGCCGGCGTCATCATCGACAAAGCCAAACGGGCCAATACCCCGGTCGTCTTCTTCAACCGGGAACCGTTGCCCGAAGACATGAAAAAATGGAACAAAGTCTACTACGTCGGCGCCAAAGCCGAACAATCCGGCACCATGTCCGGACAACTCCTGGTCGACTACTGGAAAGCCCATCCCGAGGCCGACCGGAATAAAGACGGCGTCATGCAGTACGTCATGCTCAAAGGCGAACCCGGCCACCAAGACGCCGAACTGCGGACCAAATACTCCGTCAAAGCCATCGAAGACGCCGGCATTAAAGTCCAGAAAGTCGCCGAAGACACCGCCATGTGGGACCGGGTCAAAGGCCAGGAAAAGATGGCCGCCTTCCTAGCGGCCAATGGCGACAAAATTGAAGCCGTGCTGGCCAACAACGACGACATGGCCCTCGGCGCCATCGAAGCCCTGAAAGCCGCCGGATACTTCAAAGGCAGCAAATACATGCCCGTCGTCGGCGTCGACGCCACCGCCCCGGCCTTAAAAGCATTGGAAGAAGGGACCCTGCTCGGCACCGTCCTCAACGACGCCAAAAACCAAGGCAAAGCCACCTTCAACCTGGCCTACGTCCTGGCTCAAAAGAAAGTGCCGACCAAAGCCAACACCGGCTACGCCATCACCGGCGGCAAATACGTCTGGGTCCCGTACCAAAAGATCACCAAAGAAAATATGGAAGACGCGAAATAACCACGTCCGGTTCGAAACCTCAATCCCAACGCGAGGGGGCATTCGCCCCCTTGCTTTCTACTATCAACAACCGGACCCGTAGGGGGGCGAATCAATGAGTGACCAACCGATCCTCGAAATGAACCAGATCTCCAAAGAATTCCCCGGCGTCAAAGCGCTGGACGAAGTCAGCCTGAAAGTGCGGGCCGGCACCGTGCATGCTCTGATGGGCGAGAACGGCGCCGGCAAATCCACCCTGATGAAATGCTTATTCGGACTCTACCGGCCCGACGCCGGCCAGATCATCCTAAACGACCGGCCGGTCGAGATCGAAAACCCCAAAATCGCCCTGAGCCACGGCATCTCCATGATCCATCAGGAACTGCATCCCGTGCCCTACCGCAGCGTCATGGAGAACATGTGGCTGGGACGGTTCCCCATGAAAAACTACGGCCCCATCCGGCTCGTCGACCACAAAAAAATGTACCGGGACACCCAGGAACTCCTCCACAGCCTGGACATGGAGATCAACCCCGGCACCATCGTCGGCAACCTCTCCGTCTCCAAAGTCCAATCCATCGAGATCGCCAAGGCCGTCTCCTACGACGCCAAAGTGATCATCATGGACGAACCCACCTCCTCCTTAACCGAAAACGAAGTGGAACACCTGTTTCGAATCATCCACGACCTCAAGCAGCGCGGTGTTGCGATCATATATATCTCCCATAAGATCGAAGAGATTCTCCGGATCGCCGACGAAGTCACCATCATGCGCGACGGCAAAACCGTCGGCACCTGGGTCGCCGCCGAACTGACCACCGATCTCATCATCTCGCGGATGGTCGGCCGGGACCTGACCCACCGCTTTCCCGAGCGCCACAACGTCCCCGGCGACGTCGTCCTGGGAGTCCGGCAGCTCCGCTCGCCCCAGGTCAAATCATTCCGGGACATTAGCTTCGAACTCCGCAAAGGCGAGATCCTGGGTATCGGCGGACTGGTCGGCGCCCAGCGCACCGAACTCATCGAAGCCTTGTTCGGCCTGAGAGCCATCGTCTCCGGCCAGATCACCCTGAACGGCCAGCCCCTGCGGCTCAAATCGCCGGTCCAAGCCATCAAACACAAGATCGCCTTGCTCACCGAGGAACGCCGGGTCACCGGCATTTTCCCGGTGCTGTCGGTGCTGGAGAACACCCTCATCGCCAATCTCGGCAAATATATCAAATTCGGGCTGTTAGACGACAAAACCCGTCGGGAGGACGCCGCGGACAGTATCAACCTGTTGCGCATCAAAACCCCGTCCCTGAGGACCCTGATCAAAGACCTCTCCGGCGGGAATCAGCAAAAAGTATTATTCGCCCGGTGGCTCCTGACCGAGCCCGAGATCCTGCTGCTTGACGAACCGACCCGGGGCATCGACGTCGGCGCCAAATACGAGATCTACACCATCATCGCCGACTTGGCCCAGCAAGGCAAGAGCATCATCATGATCTCCTCCGAAATGCCCGAACTGCTCGGCATGTCCGACCGGATCATGGTCATGTGCGAAGGCCGGCTCTCCGGCATCGTCGACGGCCGGAGCGCCACCCAGGAAGAGATCATGCGGCTGGCCACCCGGTTCATGGCCTAATCCCGCAGTACCAATCGAAGGAGGATTCGAGAGCAATGGATTTCAAAAAGATCTTCGGCTTCATCTATCAAAATGCCATCTACTTCGTACTCTTGGCCCTGGTGATCATCATGGCCTTCATCGACCCGCGCTTCATCTCCATCACCTGTCTGCGGGACATCCTGTTGCAATCCTCGACCCGGATGATCATCGCCCTCGGCGCGGTCTTCGCCATCCTGACCGCCGGCGCCGACCTCTCGGCCGGCCGGATGGTGGGCCTGGCGGCGGTCATCTCCGCCTCGATGCTGCAAGCCCCGGACTACCTGCGGCTCTTCTTTCCGGGACTGCCGCAGCTGCCGCTGCTGGTTCCGATCCTGATCGCGATCCTGGCCTGCACGATCTTCGGCTTCATCAACGGCTTCATCATCGCCCGTTTCGGCGTGGCGCCGTTCATCGCCACCCTGGGCACGATGGTCATCATCTACGGCGCCAACTCCATCTACTTCGACATGCCGCCCAACCAGTCCCAGCCCATCGGCGGCCTGCGGGCCGACTTCACCAACCTGGGCTCGGGCGCCATCGGCAGCGGACCCTATTCCATTCCCTACATCGTGATCATCGCGGTGGTGGTGACCCTGATCATGTGGGTGCTGTTGAATAAGACCCGCTTCGGCAAGAACACCTACGCCATCGGCGGCAATGTCAACGCCGCCAAGGTCTCCGGCATCAATGTCGGCCGGACTACCGTCTGGATGTATACCATCGCCGGCGCCCTCTACGGTCTGGCCGGGGTGTTAGAGGCGGCCCGCACCGGCGGCGCCACCAACAACTACGGCAACGGCTACGAGCTGGACGCCATCGCCGCCTGCGTGGTGGGCGGGGTCTCGACTACCGGCGGTATCGGCACGGTCCCGGGGATCGTGGCCGGCGTGCTGATCTTCGGCGTCATCAATTACGGCCTGACTTTCATCGGGCTCAATCCCTACTGGCAGCTGATTATCAAGGGTCTGATCATTGTCAGCGCCGTGGCCGTCGATATCCGCAAGTATTTGAGTAAGAAGTGAGGAGGGATTCGAGCAGCCCAGAGAAATTTTCGCTGGATTTTTTCATATATTTACTATTGACAGTCAGCGTCCGGTGTGATAAATTATTATATGTTACTGCGACGGACACGGGCTTGTAGCTCAGTTGGGAGAGCGCTTGAATGGCATTCAAGAGGTCAGGGGTTCGATTCCCCTCAGGTCCACCAAATGATAACAAGGCTCTGCAGAAATGCAGGGCTTTTTTGTTTGCCCAGATACGACAATTTCACGACAATTATCTATGACGCAGTAATAAAATAATAAGTGTGGGAATTTGCAGAAACAGATAGTGGTTATTGTGAAATGAGTCTGGCTGTAACCAATTATCCCCGAAGGACTCGATTCATAGCGAGTTAAAGACAAGATACCGGCTTTTTACGGAAATGGCGCTCAAGAGGCTTTTGGAACCATCTAAACAGCCATCACAGGAGAACAGGGACGAAAAAACATATTACAAAGGTAATAAGGTAATACAGAAGGGCAGTCGACCGCGATTTTCTCGCGGTTTTTTTGGCCTATTTTCTTTTGGCCTTTACCTTAACAAGCTTTAGGCTTGGGCGTTTGATGCCAAGAAAGCACTTATCCTATCCGTAAGATTAATCAGGGTATGTCCGGCTCCCGGCAGAACGTTGATTTTAGCATGCGGAAGTAAATCCCCCAAACGTTTGGCGGTCACCGCGGAATGAAGCATGATATCTTTTTCGCCCACAAACAGGATAACAGGCATCGATAATTGCTTTAATTCAAGGTCGGAAAATAAAGGAATGACCTCGCGGCGAAAGTTAAAGTTTTTCCCGAGGAGTTTCTGATATTTTAAGACAACTTCAGGTAGGGGCTGATTTCCGTTTATTTTTTTGTATAATTCAGCCATTCCCTTTTCGCCGAAGAGCATATAAAACAGCGCTTTAAAAAGGAAAGAAATTCTTTGCGGTCCGATACCTGCCGGACATAGTAATACCAGTTTATCTACTTTTTCCGGATAACACACGGAAAACTTAGTTGACAGCCACGCACCCAATGAAATGCCGAGGAGACTTGCTTTTTCCAACTTTAACGCACTGAAAACATCTAGAAGCCATTCTACCAAAGCAGGACCGCTGAAAGATAGTTGAGTTTCGTCACTTCTACCCGGTTCCCCGGGTATATCTATCGCATATACCCGATAGTTACGGGAATATTCACGTGAATCTTCTATCCACATCATGGAGTTGAATGCGCTACCGTGAAGTAGGATCAGCGGCGGAGCATCTTTTTCACCTGTGGCGATTATAAAAGTGCTCCCATAACGTGTTTTAACGTAAAATTTTTCATTTGGCAAAGGCCAATTTTCAAGTAATGAATCATATGATTTTAAAATAGCAGTTTTTCCTTCTTGGGACTTAAAAGCAAGTTTAGTTTTCATTGCCCTATCCTCCATCTTATTTTGGGTTCAGGAGCCAATTCTCCGCATCGGTAATACTGCTAAAAACCCTAAAGCTGTTTCCTTTGTTGGACTCCGCTAGCATTTCCTTGAACTTTCCATGGATTAATTGTTCATTTGCGATAATAGCTGCAGTTTTAACTTGAAAGTTGATGAATTTTTGGAGCATCTGTCCCGCTACCCCTGTTTTAAGTTTGAAGAAATCGTCTGAAAGCGCTTCAGCGTGGATTATCAAGTGATTGGTATCATTTTCACTGCATATCGCAATCAAATCCAGCGCATCCTGCTCCGTGCAAAGCGGTGTTTCGGCGGAAATATATTCAATATATCTTCCGTTAGTCTTTTCTATAACTTTGAATTGCATTTTGTCTGTCTCCTTTCCATTATGGCTACAAAGTTCCCGGCGAACTTTTTGAATCCAGTTCAATTCATTTTCGTAGGAGGAGATTAAATTATCGTGAATCAAATTCCACAAACTCATTTCCCGCGCAGTTCGATTAGGTGAGAATTTTCCTCTGCGCATATTTTCCCTTTGTATTAATAATTGCATTTTGACCTGATTTTCATATCCGGATAATATAGTTTCAAGTTCGTCGGTACTTAGAAGGTCCGCCCAAGCAAGTTGAATCAGAAATGTTTTCTTAAATTCCGTAGGTTCAGGAGTGGAAATAACCCACTCTTTCAACTCGGCCAACCCTTCGTTGGTAATGGTGTATATCTTTTTTGAGGGGGAGCTTTCCTGATGATGAACTTCACTGGTAACAAATCCTTCGTCAAGTAGTTCCAACAATGATTTATAGATTTGATTATTATTGCCGGACCAATACATGAAAGGCGAATTTTGAATAATTTTTTTTAAATCATATCCGGTTAAAGATTTATAGCTTAGAATTCCTAAGATTGCATAGTTGATTGACATGAATTTCTCCTTCTGTTTTTATCATATGTTAATAGTAACATATGATAAGATGTCTGTCAAATGAAAATGAAAGTTATTTGAACCACTTTTGTTCCATCAGCGGGTATTTGCGTCCGCTTCGGCGACGTCGGGTGATACGTCCCTGTACCAATTCCGCACATCCGGCTTCAGCTGGATAGGTGTGCTAGTTTCATGGATCGGCTCGATCCGAAATAGGATGACATTCATGGAAGCTTCCCGAAACCTCGGGGAAACTTCCCGAAGATTCGTCGATGCTTCCCCAAGGATTGGTCTTCTTTCCCGGAGGTTTGGGGAAGCATCCCGAAAGATTGGTCCTTTATCCCGAAGCCTTGGGGATGGTTCCCGAAGGTTCCGGGATGCTAGGATGAACCTTCGGGAAGAAAGGATCACAGGATCCTCTGAAAGGATCATGGGATCCCTTACAAGGATGAAGACCATCCCTTACACGGATCATGGCATCCCTTACAAGGATCGAAAGATCCTTTAAAAGGATCGAAGCATCCCTTACAAGGATGGCTTTCATCCTAACAAGGATGAAGAATATCCTAGTTGGACCAAAGACCATACCTGACATGAGGGAGGATGAACTGATATATTAGCGGGGCCGGGATGGGGGACGGAGGGGCGGGGAAGGATGAGCGAGCAGAAAATTGATGGATTTCATTCCTCCTGTTGGGTTGATGACTCCATACCATCTAATTCGACATTCAGGGGTGAAATCTATTTTTCTCCCCGATAATTCTCGATTTTATTGACTTTCTAGTTTTGAAATTAACTCAATTCTATAATACGCAGGTTTGACCGCTTCATTCGAAGGTCAAGGCCTGCGTTTTTAATTTTTTCACCGTTGAACTCCCTTATATTATGGGCAGTCAAAGAAAAATATCCGGCACAGCCGGCCGGTCGCTAAATGACAGATATCTTGGGGGCGAAGCGGGCATGAAGAAATAGGGCCCAAAATTGGCGGCGCCGTATTGTGAGATGATAATTTTTTTGAAATCTTACATGGAGAAAAACCCCTGTTAAAAAACGAATCGTAGCGGATTGTTAACATTTGTTTATATGTAATAAATTGAACTTGACATGACTTTACCTTGAGCAGTAAACTAAATTGGGGCAGAAAGGATAATTATCAGCCGAACATCAATTTTAATAAAAATGTAATCTTTCGTTTTGGTTTTATTACATAACAAAAATTCAGCATACACTATATATTGTGCCTTCTTTGATTGGATTGCACAATATATTGATTTTTTAAAATAGTGAACAGAATGCCGCATAGTTACATATTGTTAACAAATGAAACTGTTTTTCGATATTGAACGTTTTCGAAAATAAGATGAACCAAAATTCGCAAAGGATATCTTTCAAAGTGCATTATAGCAGTTCCTTCATCTTATTTCACAAAGAAAATTTTCGGGCTTGATTTGAAGACGTTCAGATACTCATATATTGAATAGGTGACTCCGGAGTAAAAACCTTTTCATGGCTTCGATGGAGAAAATTTGATTGTTTTTCCATCTCCGCTTGATGCGGAGGCGGGGAAATAATCAAATTTTCTTCATCTTCTTATAGCAGGTATTGTAGAGGTTGTATCACATCAAATTTTCAAATTTAGGAGAACAGAGGTCATGAATATCGATTCAATCCTCAATGTATTTCAGGGGATCCAAACGTTTGCAGCGTCGCCTTTGTCTGCCAATCTGGCACGGATCGGACTCATTTTGCTGGGACTTTTATTGATGTATCTGGGACGGAAGGGAATTTTGGAACCGTTGTTGATGATACCGATGGGCTTGGGAATGGCTACCATCAATGCGTCCGTTTTGTTCTTCGATCCGTTAGGTTTGCATGGCGGGTTGGGAACCTTGTTCGTGGAAGCCCAAGCTGGAGCCGGTTTGAGCAAGGTCGCCAGCGCCGGTGATTTAATGTATATTTTAGGGATCGATTGGCTGCAACCGATTTATACATTTACATTCTCGAATGGCTTGATTGCCTGTTTTGTGTTCATGGGAATCGGCTCGCTCCTGGATGTCGGGTTCCTGATGGCGCGACCATTCCTTTCCATGTTTTTAGCCTTATGGGCGGAGTTTGGAACCATTTTCACGTTGCCGATTGCCCGATTCTTCGGATACAGCGTGAAGCAGTCCGCGGCCATTTCCATGGTCGGCGGGGCGGACGGTCCGATGGTGCTTTTCACTTCGCTCAAGCTTGCTCCGGAACTGTTCGTTCCCATCGCCGTGGTGGCCTATTTGTATCTGGGTCTGACCTATGGCGGATATCCGTATCTCATTAGGTCGTTGGTCCCCAAAAAGCTGCGCGCGATTCCGATGGATCCACCGAAAAACAAGAACTTCACCGAAGGGCAGAAGATGGCTTTCGCCGCCGTTTGCTGCGTCGTGTTGTGCCTGCTCTTCCCGGTGGCGGCGCCGCTGATCTTCTCGCTCTTTTTTGGCGTGGTCATTCGTGAATCCGGTATCAAACCCTTCCAGGAACTTTTGAGTGGCCCCATTCTCTATATCTCCACCATGTTTTTAGGATTGATGCTGGGCGTGCTTTGCGAAGCGAATACCATCCTGGATCCCAAAGTCCTGCCCTTGTTATTGCTGGGAATCCTGTCGCTGCTGCTTTCGGGAATTGGCGGCTTAATCGGCGGTTATTTGGCCTGGTTCTTCTCCAAAGGCAAGGTGAACCCGGTCATCGGCATCGCCGGCGTCTCCTGTGTTCCGACGACCGCCAAGGTAGCCCAGAAGATCGTCCATCATGACAATCCGCAGGCGATGGTCATGCCCTATGCCTTGGGCGCCAATATCAGTGGCGTGATCACGACGGCCATTATCGCCGGCATCTTTTGCACATTGATCAAGTAAGGAGAGTGTGAGCCATGAGCGCATCAACGATTGCTATCACCACCTATGTCATTGCCATTTTCATCTCGTTTCTGGTCGCCGGGATTATTCAAGTCATGGGGGCGATTCTCTCCCATCTATCCCAAAAAACCGCAGCGAGCCAGAATTCAGTTGCTATAAGCGATGCTCCGGTTGCGC
This sequence comes from Hydrogenispora ethanolica, assembly GCF_004340685.1. NCBI lineage: Bacteria > Bacillati > Bacillota > Hydrogenispora > Hydrogenispora ethanolica. Next base: position 18,597 of record NZ_SLUN01000034.1, read on the forward strand.
AAGCATCATCCTCCGACGATGCGGCGATCGCTGCCGTGATTGCTATCGCGAAGAACTATTGATGGAAAGGACACGGCATTCTTCCCTTCGTTCCGTGAACGGGGCAAAGGCTGTCGATGAGAATAGCAAGGCCAATAAAGCCAATAAAATCGTAATCTTCGTCAAGAGAGGGAAAATCAGATGAAAAAGAAGATTAGTTTTATGCTAACGGCGTTTCGTGACGGTTTTCAATCCGTCTACGGAGCGCGGGTATTTTCCAAGGACTATTTGCCGGTGGTGGAAGAAGCCGCCCAAGCGGGTATCGAGCATTTGGAAGCCGGCGGCGGCGCAATGTTCCAATCGCCTTATTTTTATTGCAATGAAGACGCTTTTGCCGTAATGGACGCTTTCCGGAAGGCGGCGGGGCCCAAAGCCAACCTGCAGACCCTTTCGCGCGGCATCAATGTGGTGGCGCTGGATTCTCAACCCGGCGACATTATCAAGCTCCATGCCCAACTCTTTAAGAAACACGGCATGACCACGATTCGCAATTTCGATGCCCTGAATGACGTCAACAACCTGATTTACTCGGGAAAATGCATCAAGGAAGCCGGCCTCAACCACGAAGTCACGGTCACCATGATGGAGCTGCCTCCCAATTGCGAAGGGGCTCATACCCCGGAGTTCTACATCAACACTCTGAAAAAGATTTTGGACGCGGGGATTCCCTATGATTCGGTGTGTTTTAAAGACGCTTCCGGAACCAGCCGGCCCCAGAAAGTCTTCGATACGATCCAACAGGCCAAAAAGCTCCTGGGGGACCAGGTGAAACTGGTGTTCCATTCCCATGAGACCGCGGGTTCGGGTACGGTTGCCTACCGGGCGGCCATCGATGCCGGTGTCGACCAACTCGATCTTTCGTTGGCGCCGGTTTCCGGCGGGACCTGTCAGCCGGATCTGATCACCATGTGGCACGTGCTGCGCGGCACCGAGTACGATCTGGACATCGACATCTTTAAGATCATGAAACTCGAGGAGAGCTTCAAGGCGGCCATGAAGGATTATTTCCTGCCTCCGGAAGCTACCAAAGTGGAGCCGATCATTCCCTTCTTCCCGATGCCCGGCGGCGCGCTGACCGCCAACACGCAGATGTTGCGCGACAATCAATTGCTGGATAAGTATCCGGAGGTCATCGCCGCCATGGGCGAGGCGGTGGCCAAGGGCGGTTTTGGCACCTCGGTGACCCCGGTTTCCCAGTTCTATTTCCAACAGGCTTTCAATAACGTGATGTTCGGGCCGTGGAAAAAGATCGCGCAAGGGTACGGCAAGATGGTTTTGGGGTATTTCGGCAAGACCCCGGTGGCCCCCGATCCCGAAGTTATCGCCATCGCCCAGGAACAGCTCAAACTGGAGCCGACGACCGAAAGCCCCTTGGTGATCAATGACCGCAATCCCAAGAAGGGCGTGGCGGCCTCTAAGAAAGTTCTGGAGGATGAAGGGCTGCCGGTGACCGACGAGAATATCTTCATCATCGCCAGCTGCGCGGAGAAGGGCGTTGCCTTCTTAAAGGGCAATGGCACCATCGGCGTGCGGAAGGCGGCCAAGCAGGAAGTGGCCGCGGCCGCCACTGCGGAAGGGGCGGCTCAAAAGCCGAATTCCTATCTCATCAAGCTGGATGGCAAATCCTATAACGTGAAATTGGAAGATTCCAAGGCGATCGTGAATGGGAAGACCTATAACTTTGAGGTCGGCGCCGGAAGCCAAGAGACCGCTCCGGCGCCCACAGTAAGCTTGGGCGATGCCCAGCCGATCACTTCCGCCCTTCCCGGACTGGTTTTGCGGGTCGAGAAGAAAGCGGGCGACTCCGTTAATGAGAACGAGACCGTGGTGGTCATCGAATCCATGAAGATGGAGAACGCGTTGAGTTCGCCGGTAACGGGCCAGGTTGTCTCCATTCAAGTATCTCCGGGCCAACAGATTGCGGCCGGCACCGTCGTGGCGACTGTCGCCAAGCGCGGCTGAGGTTTTTAACCCGGGCGGCGGGGATGCCTTCCGGAGATCTTCTTTACGCGTATACCTTGACACAGACCCGGGATGAAGCGTCAGCCCGGGTCTGCTTGCATTGGCGCCCCCGGCGCTTCGACAGGGAACGGCGTCTTTTTGGTGAACTTTTACAAAAACGGCAGGGGTTTCGAGCGCGATGCCGAATGCAGCATCAGGCGATCGTTGCTTGATTGCCGCCAATCAGCTTGGAATGGAGGTTTTGGGTTATGTCAGCCGTGACATTTGAAGAACTCCGCGAGGAATCATTGCCGGAAGTGTTGGCCATCTACACGCATTACGTCCAAAACACCACCGCGACCTTTCACGCCCATGCGTTATCTCTGGCGGAAATGCGCGAGGTGGTCTTTTTTGACAGCCCCAAGTATCAGACCTATGCGATCAGAGCGGCCTCCGGTGTGATCTGCGGCTATGTGTTGTTGACCCAGCACAAGAAGAGAGAAGCTTACGACGGCACCGCCGAGGTGACGATCTATCTGCATCCGGACTTCACCGGCCAGGGAATCGGCGGCCAGGCGATAGCTTTTATCGAGAAAGCCGCCAGGGAGCGGAACTTTCACGTGCTGGTCGCCACGATCTGCGGCCAGAACGCAGCGAGCATCCAGCTGTTCGAGCGGAACGGTTTCAGCCGCTGCGCTCATTACCGGGAAGTGGGGCGCAAATTCGGGCAATTGTTGGATGTAGTGGCGTATCAGAAGATCATTTCGTAATGCATCGATTTTGATGACGGTGGGCCGACCCTCCCGCTCCGGTTCGGAATAAACCGGCCGGCGCCGCAGATACTATAGCCGGCGATAATCGCTGGAAAGTCAAGGGAGCGGGTGGCATGGAGCGAACGGATCGTTTTATTCAGGGTTTTGTCGCGGGTCTCAGCGGAGCTTTGACTACCACAGTCGTGGGATACCCATTTTACTGGTTGAAATGGACGACCCTGCGCTTTGCCGATTTTGCCGCAATTTTACTTTACGGTCACCGGCCGACGGGCCCTATGGAAGCGGTCTTTGCAACTTTTGCCCAGTGGGGGTTCGGGGTTGCCGGAGGGGTGGTCTTCGCCTATTTGCTCCAAACGATCTCCGCCAAGAATATTATCTTGAAGAGCTGGTTCTTTGGCATCGGAGTCTGGTTTGCGGCGCACGTTGTCACCAGTCTATTCCAAACTCCCGGCTTAACGGTGATCCCGCTGAAGACGGTGGTTGTCAACTGGATAGTTTCCTCCGTTTATGGCATCATGCTAGGCTGGAGCTATCAATGGTTCAATCGGAGCTGGGGCGAGGCGGAGGTCTGAAGGGCTGCGGCGGATGGAAGATGCAGTCCCGCAGCGTTTTCAAGTCAATCCGGCCTGAAAGGGAGCGGAAGAACGTTCGTATCCTTCGTCTCCGCCACTCGGATTGCCTTCCGGAGCCTCTGGCAATTCGTCCAAAGCTTTCGGCAATTCCGCCGAGGTCTTCGGATGATTTGCCGCGGACGCCGGCGGACCTTCCGGCGGGCATGGCCGTCCTGCCGGAACATTCGGAAGGCCGTCCGAAGCCCGAAGCGGATCTGCCGGAGCTTTTGATAGGCGTTCGGGAGGCGAGAGACGTCCCGCGGACGGAGAGGCCGGCCCGGGACCAAAGGTCGATGGCGGAGAATTATTGGCGGTGCCGAAATAAATAAAGCAGGTTGCCCGATGGGGCAGCCTGCTTTGGGATAGCGGTTTTTGGATTATTTGTCCACGGCGTCTTTCAAGGCTTTGCCGGCCGTGAACACCGGAGCGTTTTGCGCGGCGATTTCGATCTCGGCGCCGGTTTGGGGATTGCGGCCTTTGCGGGCTTCCCGTTTGCGGACTTCAAAACTGCCGAAGCCGACCAGTTGAACTTTTTCTCCGCTCGCCAATGCCTGGGTCATTGCATCAAAAACGGCATCGATCACCTTGCCGGAGTCTTTTTTGGTTAAGCCGCTTTCTTCAGCCACTTTGTCGATTAGTTCGGTCTTGGTCATCTGTTACGATCTCCTCCATATGAATATTTGTAACCCTAATTATTTCCGTATTCATGTCTGAAAATCCTCCCTGGATTTCCTTTTTTTTAGCCTGGAGCCGATAAATTTTTATGTGAGGCATCCCGGCTTTCTAAAGAAAGCTTGACGCTCCAGGCATTCCGCAGGCCGCGGATGGTTGGAAACCCGCTCCGTGAGCGGATCAGGTCAAGAAAAATGAGATGGGGCAGCTTTGAGGGTTGCTCTAATAATTAGGGAAAAATGGTTCTTATGTTAGATTTGAGTGACGGCTGGCGTTATGATGGTAATGGGGTGGATTTAGGGACCGGGGCAGATCCTAGGCTTGAACGGATTTCATTCCAATGCGGGAATCCCAGTCCCGTTTCCATCGTCCTATCAAACTGAAGCAAGGGGGAATTCAATGGCAGCGCCCATTCTAAGGACAAAGCGCCTTATCCTGAAGGCCCTGGAGGAAAAGGATGCGGATCGGCTATTCGCTTACCGTTCGGATCCCGAAGTCTATCGCTATAAAGGCTGGAAGCCGCGGCTGCGGGCGGAAGCCGTGGACTTTATCCGCCGGAATACCGTGGAGTTCGACCGGCCGGGAACATGGTTTCAACTCGGCATCTATGACAGGGATTCCCTGGAGCTGGTGGGGGATGCGGGTTTGCATTTTCTGGAGCCGGAGGGGCTCCAAGTGGAGATCGGATACACCATCGCCCCGCCGCACCAGCGGCAAGGATTGGCCGGCGAGGCGGTCCGGGAGGTGATCGGGTACTTATTCCGGGTGATGCGGAAGCACCGCATCATCGCTTCGGTCGACCCGGAGAACGCCGCTTCCCTGGCCTTGGCGGAAAGCCTCGGCCTGCGCCGGGAAGGGCATTTTCGGAAAAGCGTCTGGAACGGTGATTATTGGGAAGATGACGTCATCTATGCCATTCTGGCGGAAGAGTGGTCGGGGACGAGCGGGGCGATTCCCGGGGCAACCGATCATTCGAGCGGTCCTACGGAGGGCGGAGGCGGTCCGGGATGAGCCGCCGTCCGCTTTGCGATCGGCCGTCCGTCAGGGATGCCCTGTTACCGGTTGGGAGTCTTTCCGGAGCGGCAGCCATTCCAGGACGCGCTGGATCTTGCGGTCCCAATAGCCCCACTCATGGGTGCCGGGCTCCTCTTCATAGGTCAGCGCCAACGGCAGCCGGCGGAAGAAATCGCGGAAGCGGATGTTATCCGGATACAAAAAATCCTCCGTGCCGCAGCATTGGTAGAGCAAAGGTTTCGGACCCGTGGACTTGGCCACTTTTTGCGCCAGATGGAAGAGGTCGTTGTCGCTCCCGATCAGTTTTTGCGGATCGCCGAAGATGTTTTCAAATTCCGGTTGGCGGGCTTCGTCCCGGACTCGGCTGACGATGTCCAGCGCGCCTGAGAGACTGGCTGCGGCGGCGAACTTTTCCGGATGCCGCAATGCCAGTTTGAACGCGCCGTAACCGCCCATCGACAGCCCGGCGACGAAATTCTCCTCCCGCTCGCCGGATAGCGGGAAGAACGACCGGGCAATCTCGGGGAGCTCCTGGCTGATAAAAGTCCAGTACCGGTAACCCCGCTCCATATCCGTGTAAAAACTGCGGTTGACCGCCGGCATTACGACCGCCAATCCCAGCGGCGCCACATAACGCTCGATGGAGGTCCGCCGCAGCCAGATGGTGTGATCATCGGAGAGGCCGTGCAGCAGATAGAGTACGGGATGCTTTGTACCGAAGGAACGGCCCTTCAGGCCGATCTGGCCTTGCGTCGGCTGTGGCAGGATCACGTACATCGCGGTGGAAATGTCGAGGACTTCCGAGAAAAAATCACAATGAATCAAAGCCATGTCATTTCAACCCCCTTGAATCACGCGTCACCAATATATCTCCATCATACTTCGGCGGCGAACCGCTGTCAAATCCCGGCGGATCAATTCAGCCGTTTCCCGTTCCAGCGGCCCTGCGCGGAAGTTTCCAAAAGGCAACGGACCATAGTAAGCCGAAGCGGTGCTTTTTTCATATATATATGTCGAACCAAAGATTTGCCGCATCCGGTTTTGACCGGGATGAGGAGCTAAAAGCGTTGTGATAAACCCTGTCCGAAGGCCAGGGTGAACACAAAAGCTCGGAGAAGCAAGGGATAAAGTCGGTTTCAATCGTTTTACAAGACAATTTCCGGCTCGAAAGACTTTATTCCATGGTTTCTGAGAGGTTCCGGTGACGCGAGAAGGGGATGGTATCATGAACGGGCCGACGTTCCATCGGGAAGCTGTGGCGCAAATCGACCGGGAGCAGCTTCTGGAGTTCGGGCTTTCCGGGCAATGGGGAAACTTTTTGAGTCGCTTATTTGTGACGGATATCCTAAAATGGTTCCTGGGACAGACGCTGAAAACGATTCTCTATCCCAAAGTGGCATTTTGGAAGGTACGATACGCCTCCCAAAATGCCCGGGGGGCGGAGGCGATCCTTTCGGGCCTGGTCATTGTGCCGCTGGATGGGCTCAACCGGCCGGTTCCCGACACCTTGCTGGGATTCCAGCACGGGACGGTGCTGGAGAAGCGGCTCGCGCCGTCGACCTTCGATCTGAGCCGGCCCTTGGATTACCTTGAGGTTTTGATTGCCGCGGCGTACGCCATGGATGGGTATACGGTGGTCATCGCCGATTACCCGGGGTTGGGCGTGGATCCGGGCGACCATCCCTACATGAATGCCAAACCGTTGGCTGTCTCGGTCGCCGATCTGCTGGTCGCGGTGAAGAATCAGATCTGCGCCTCGAGCGGTTTTCCGAACCCTCGTCTGTTTCTGACCGGCTATTCCGAGGGCGGTTACGCGACGATGGCGGTGGCCCGGGAGCTTCAGTCCAACCGGAAATATGCCGGCCCGCTCCGGGTCCTTGCCGCCGCTCCGCTGGCCGGGGCCTACGATCTTTCCGGAACCATGCGCGAGCTGATGTTGCAAAAGGCAGCCTATGGGGACGGCTATTACCTGCCCATGACCATCCGCGGCCTGCATGCCTGCTACGGCGATGCCTACGGTGACGGCATCTTCACCGGGGCGAGGGCCTTGAAGCCGGAGTATCAATTCTTGTTTGACCTGGTGGATGGGTATCATCCGGTGGACGAAGTCCAAAAATATATGCCGCCGGTGCCACGGGAGATTCTCGCGCCGGCCTTCATCGCCCAGCTGGAGAATGAGCGCAGTGCAGCCTGCCGGGCCTTGCGGGAGAACGACCTCTATCACTGGACGCCGGAGATGCCGATGTACCTGTATCACAGTCCCGATGACGACCGGGTGCCCTATGCCAACTCCCGGATCGCCAGCGCCAGCTTTATGCGGAGAAAAAGGATGATCCCGGTGGTGCCCACCTTTTCACTGCCGCTTCCCGGTTCGGAGCACGGCAAGGCCGCGCCGGTCTGTTTCCTGACGAGTTCGGTATGGCTGAAGCTGTTCCGGAAAGCGGCGAAAAACTAATCGCCTGTACATAGAGGAAAGTGATGACAAGTACCGAATTTTAAAAAAGAATGCGCGGACAGCGGATGCATGACGGAAAAACGTCGTTAAGTTGATATTTCCGGTCATCTCAACATTGTATCTATTTATCGAGCGGGTTGCCCGCGCGCTCGAAAAAGAAAGGACGGTCATGAACGAACAGGATTTACGGCCCATCGTTGAAGCGACGTATCTGAACCGGGAAAATACTTGGCGCTACCGGGCGATCTTACATTATTGCTTTGCGCAGCATGAACGGCTGCATCATTATGTCTATCCGGAAGAGATTTATCAGCACCTGAAGGCAAGTCCGTTTTTTAGCGACTATAGTGAAGAACAGTTGCAACAGGACCTGAAACAACTGGTGGAATGGAAGAACCTGATTCCGCGCCAGGAAACCGGACGGGTGCAGACGATTGACGATTTTAAACGCAAGAAATTCCGTTACCAATGCACCCCTTATACCATTGAGATCGAACGGATGATCGTTAAACTGCAACAACTGGGCGAAAGTTTCGGCGGCTCGTTGGAAGCCACGCTGTTTGAACGGTTGCTGATGGCGTTGACCCGGTTCCTCGAACAGGGGATCGCCGCCGCTGGCGGGGAACTGAACCAGAGTTGGGAAGACTTGTACGGTTATTTCCGGAAGATGGTGCAGAATGCTTCGGATTATCTGGCGCATTTGAAAAGCGATAAAGTGGAAGAACAGATGATGACCGAAGCGTTTGTCGCGTATAAAAATGCCTTTACCCAATATTTGCAGAATTTTGTCCTAAGCATGCAGCGGACTTCGTTCAAGATCGAAGCGCTTCTAAAAAAGGCCCCGCCGGAACGGCTGCGCCGCATCGCCGAGCGTCTGGCGGATTACCAGTTGAGCATCCCGCGTCTGGATGCTCAACCGAGCCGCGAAGAATGGGTAGAAAGCTATCTGGACAAGTATCAAAGCTTGGCGGAGTGGTTTTTGGGACGGTCGAATCATCCCAGCGAGCTGTCCTCGCTGCAAAATGAAACCACGGAGACCATCCGCCGGATCGCCCGTTTTGCCCAGCGGTTGGGCGAACGCAGTCAGGCGTTTCGCAGCCGGCGGCATGACTATTTGCATCTGGCCGGGTGGTTCGGACGTTTGGACGATATCCGCGAAGCCCATCAACTGGCGGCGCTGTTGTTCGGCCTGGCGCAAACGCGCCACTTGTATGGCGGACAGCGGACCAGCGACGATCTGGACCGGCAAGTCTGGGAAGAACCTCCGACCATCGTCACCTTATTGCCGCGGATAGCCGGTTATCGCGAGAAGAGCCGTCCCGGCGCGGTCATCGATCGCAGCATTGTGAAACAGGAAGCGTTGCGTGAATATCTAATCCGGCAGCGCCGGAACGAGGCGTTGATCGATAGGTTGATTGTTGACAACCGGATCAACTTGGCAGATCTGGGCGAAATCGACACTTATGTGCGGAAAACCTTACTGGGCTGGATCGCCCGCTGTATGCAGAGCCGGGAGCGTTTTATCCAGACGGAGACCGGCCGGAAGATCCGGCTGATTGAAGATGGAAGCGGGCGGCGTATTGTCTTGCAATGCTCGGACGGCGCCTTGGAGATGCCCAATTTTATCCTGGAGTTCATTGACGATAAGCGGGCGGTTCTTCCGATGAAGGCGGGTGAAGCCGGTGGCTGAAGAGAACGGTTTAGCATTTGACGATGGCGCACAGGAGGCATTGACGCTCCTTTTGGAGCATTATTGGATTTTCCGTGAGGAACAGCCGGAGCAGTATCATCTGATCCGTCAGTATGAACCGATCTTGCGCCCCTATTTATTTGAGAAATGCGGCTGGCGGTTGATTCAAAACCCGCAGTTTTATAAGTTGGAAAAGATCCCCTCCGAGCCGGAGCCATGGATGGGAATCTCCGATTTTCAGCAGCCGCGCGACTACGCCTTGCTCTGTTGCATCCTGGCTTTCCTGGAGGAGAAAAGCGTGGATGAACAGTTCCTCTTAAGCGACTTGTGTGAAAGCATCCTGGCTTTATACCCCCATGAAGTAGAGGCGGGTGAACGGTTAAACTGGGAAAATTACGAGCACCGGCGTTCGTTGGTCCGGGCGTTGCGATTCGCGGCTGAGGCCGGACTGGTACGTTTGGTGGATGGCGACGGCGAGCAGTTTGCCATGCGCCGCGACAGCGAGGCGCTTTATGAAGCGACGCTGATGGCCCGCTATTTCTTGCGTTCCTATCCCAAGGATCTGCACCAGTATCAGAGCCTGCAGGATCTGCAATCCGCCGAACATTTCGATGAGGAGGCGGCCACCGGAACGGGGCGTCGCGTTCGGGTATACCGTCAATTGTTGTTGACGCCCGCTTATAACGCCGCCGATGGCCGGCCCGAGGACTTTATCTACTTGCGCTCCATGCATAAACGCCTCCGGGATGAGCTGGAAAGCCGTACCGGCCTTCAATTCGAATTGTATAAGGATTGCGCGATGCTCACCAGCCCGGAAAGGATCAATTGGTGCAAGCAGGTCTTTCCGTTCCATCAAAACGGGATCCATGCCGTCATCCTCCATTTTGCCCGGTGGTGCCGGGATGAACGGCAGGCCGCTCCGGACTGGCGCGGCGTCTATACTCCGGTGGAGTTGGAGCGGATGGTTGACCAATGCCGCAACCGGTACGGATCCGGTTGGACCAAGGAATACCGGGAACTGGGGTTAAGTAAATTAGCGGCGGCTCTGACCGAAGAACTGATCGCTTGGAAGATGGCCGTGGCCGATCCCGAGACCAAGCTGATTGAGTTGCGGCCACCGTTTTGGCGTCTGGAGGGGCGTTATCCGGACAACTACAGTGAGAAATGAGAAGTGAGAAGCGGGATGCGAGATGGGAGAGACGGGAAAATTCATTGTGCTTCATAGGCTGCTTTGTTTTCCGTCTCCCGTTTCCAACTTTTAAAGATTTAAGGATGTGAAACGAAAGTTTAATGGATAATCCTGTAAATAATAAGTGGCGGTTAAACCGCGCCGGTTTTTTGAATTACTGGTATTATGACGACGAGGAATTTGATTTCGCCGCTGGCCGGTTGTTGCTCCGGGGGAGTAACGGTTCGGGGAAATCAGTCACCATGCAGAGTCTAATCACGGTGCTGCTGGACGGCGTCAAAAGCCCCGACCGCTTGGACAGCTTTGGTTCAAGGTCGCGGCGGATCGAGGACTACTTGCTGGGTGAAAAGGAGCTCGTGGGCCGCGACGAGCGGACGGGTTACTTATATCTTGAGTATAAGCGGGAGCATACCGAGCAATACCTGACGACCGGCATTGGACTGCAGGCGCGGCGGAACGGCGGCCTGGACTTTTGGGGGTTTGTGATCACGGACAACCGGCGGATCAAGATCGATCTGTTCCTTTATAAACCGGAGATCAATCCCGAAGACGGTTCCGAACAACGGATCCCACTGACCCGCGCCGAGCTGGAGCGGTCCGTCGACAGCGGCGGTCAGGTGGTCCGTTCCCAAAAGGAATATATGGAACTGGTCAACCGCTATATCTTCGGCTTTGAGACGATTGAGCAATATCAGGAACTGATGAAATTGCTCATCCAGTTGCGCAGCCCGAAATTGTCCAAGGATTTTAAACCCAGCGTCATTTATGAGATTCTCAACGAGTCCCTGCCGTCGCTATCCGATGAGGAACTGCGCCCGTTATCGGAGACGATTGAAAGCATGGAACGGACCAAGCTCCAAATTGAACAGTTGGAACGGGACAACCAGGCCTTGGGACGTTTATGCCGCCAGTATGATCAATACAACCGGTATGTACTATTCGAAAAGGCGGAATTGGCGCAAAAGACCAAGCAACGCCTGGCGCGGCTGGAGCGCGAGACCGGAGATTTAAGCCGCGCGCTGGAAGATCAACGTTTGCGTTTGGCCGCCGAACAACGGCGCCAGAGCGAACTGGAGCAGGAATTGAACGTGTTGCAGCGGGAAAAGGTAGAGCTGGAACAGCACGACGTATTTCGGGCGGAACAACAGAAACAGGAACGGGAACGGCAGTTGGAGCAGGTCCTAACTGCCCGGCGGGATAAGGCTGGCCAGCTGGCGGCCAAAGAACGCCGGGAAAACGAAGAACGGCAACTGGCGCGCAAGTATGAACAGGGGGTTGCCGAAGGCCGGACCCGGGCGAATGAGCTTTTGCAGGAATTGGCCGACGCCGCCGTTGAAGCCGGCTTTGACGAGCATGCCGTGTTGGCGCGCGCCTTTTCCGAGCACAATCCGGCCTTTTCTTTTACGGCATGGCGGCAAAACGTCAAGCGGCATCTGGAAAAGCTGGAAGCGGTACTGGCGGCGCTGCGGCTGCAGGCCGAAAAGCGTCAACTGCGCGAACGGATCGAGCAGGAATTGGGCGAAGAACGCCGCTTGCTTGACGGATACCGCGCTGAGCACCGCCGGTTGGAACAGCGCTTCGTTGAATGCCGCGACCAGCTGTTGGCGGATTTTTATCAGTGGCGGCAGCAACATTCCGAAGCGCTTCCCATGGAACAGGAGGAATTGCGCCAAGTGGCCCAGGCGTTCCAAGGGTTGTACGAGGGGCGCGCTTGGAGTGATGTGAAAGCCCCGGTCGAAACGGCTTATGGCAGGCGGATTACCGCAATCAACCAGGAGTTGGGTCTGGCTAACGCCAAAATCAAACAGTTGGAAGAGCGGGAGCGCGCTTTGAACGGAGAACTTGCCGAGTGGCAGCGCAAGCCGGACCCGGAGCCGGACCGCCTGGCGGATAATCAGGCGACGCGCAGTCTGCTTACAGAACGGGGCATTCCCTATCTGCCATTGTATGCGGCTGTGGAATTTCAGCCGCAGGTCCCGCCGGAACTGCGGGAGCGCATCGAGGCCGCTCTGACCGAGATGGGGCTGCTCGACGCGCTGATTGTTCCCGGAGACCAGTTAAAGCGCATTCCGGCTGGCGACACCTATGGCGCGCTGATTCATCCCAATCCGCAGATCATGGCGGCGACATTGGCGGATTATCTTTATCCCACGCCGGACGGCCAAGGGGTGACTGCGGCGGATATCGATGCGGCGCTCCGGAGCGTTCTGGTGGAGGAAAAGGCGGCCTGGACGGAAACAGCGCCGGGCGGGGCGGACTGTCCGGTCTTGGTCGCCGCGGACGGCGTTTATCACAGCGCGATTTTGAGCGGACGCGCGCCGCGCCGCCAAGCGGCGCTATACATCGGTAGCCAGGCGCGCCAGGAATACCGCCGGGAGCAAATGGCCCGCCTCGAACAACAGCTGGCTGAATTGGGAGAGGAGCAGGAAAATCTTTATGCCGTCTGCACCGAGCTGCGAAAACATCTGGCGCAGGCAGGCCGGGCCATGGAGGAGTTCCTGGCTGAAAGAGAGATTCGGGAAATCTACCATGCCAAACAGGCGGTGCTGGCGGAGATCGGCCGGCAGGAACAACGGGTTGAACAGGTTGATGCCCGCTTGCGGGCGGTTGCCGCCGAGTTGCAGGCCTTGCGCGGGCAGCTCCAAACGCTCGGCGCCGGCTTGAAATTACCGCTCCACGAAGCCGACTATCAGACGGCGCGGCAGGCCATGGGAGAATATCAGCATCACTTGCATGAACTGGAATTGGCCTGGCGCGATTATCAGAATCATGACATCAATGCCGGCCAGTGCCGCGAACGGTTGATGGAACTCGCCGCGGACGTGGACGGATTGAAAGGGGAACTGTTGGTCCTGGACGATCGGATCGCCGGCTTGCGACTGGAGATTGACCAAATCGTCAGCCGTTTGCAGGAAATGGGAGCGGATGAACTGTGGGAACGGGCGCATAAGGTCGCCAAGCGGCTGGAAGAGATTCCGCGGGAAAGCAGAGAGCTTTCCCAGACTATAGCCAGGCTCGAGACGGGAATGAAAACGGATGGAACCAGGATGTCGCAAGCTTTGGCGAAGATCGGTTTTTATGAACGGCTCAGCCAATGCTGGCAACAAGTCTGCGCTGATGAGCTGCGTCTGGGACTGGTTTATCCCGGCGATCAGCCGTTACCGGAGCTGAATGATATTCTGCAACAACAAGAGAAACTGCTCAAACAGGATAAATTGGATCGGCTGGCGGTGACCGAACGGCTGATCGAACGGTTTCATATCGAAAATAACGTGCTCATGGAGTATCGGATGCAGCTGGAACCGGTTATAGGACAATTCGGGGAGCCGCCTCAACTGCCGGAAGAGGCTGAGCCTGATGACAGTATGGTCAGCGAATTGGAAAAATTGCAGGAAAAAGCGCAACGCCAGATCATTACCTTGGATTACGACGGTCGAAGGCAGAATCCATACCAGATGCAAAAAGTATTGGAGACGCAGATTACCGAGCAAAAATCGATTCTCTCCGATAAAGACAAAGAACTGTATGAAGAAGTGATCATGAACAGCATCGGGCGGATTATCAGTCGCCGCATCCAGGCCGCTCAGCAATGGGTGGCGGATATGAATGAACTGATGGGACAGCGCGACAATTCCAGCGGCTTACGGTTTAAACTGGAATGGAAAGCCCGGCTGGCGGAGCAGGAGGAAGAGTTGGACATTCAGGATCTGGTCCGGCTTTTGCACGCTGATCCGGCATTATTGCGCGAAGATGACCTCCAGAAGATCGTGCGGCATTTTCAGAGCCGTATTGAACGCGCCAAACGGGCGAGCGAGGGGATGACCGGCGCGGAGAATGCGCTCACCTTTCAGCGGGCAGTCCGGGAGGTGCTGGACTATCGACTCTGGTTTCAATTTAAGCTCTTATATGAACAGTCCGGGATTGCCTGGCGTGAGCTGACAGACAAGATGTTTTTCAAGTTCAGCGGCGGCGAAAAGGCGATGGCCATGTATATCCCGTTGTTTTCCGCGGCATACTCGCGCTATCAGGAAGCGCGGCCGGACGCACCGTATATCATCACCTTGGATGAGGCTTTCGCCGGCGTGGATGAGAACAATATCCGCGACACCTTCGCCCTGGTTGAGCAGTTGGGCTTCAACTATATCCTGAATTCGCAGGCGTTGTGGGGCGATTATGACGTGGTGCCGTCATTGTCGGTATGCGAATTGATTCGTCCGAAAAACGCTCCCTATGTCACGGTGGTCCGCTATCATTGGAACGGGCGGGTCCGGTCTCTGATGCCCGAGGCCGTTCCGGAAGAGTTGGTCGCCGCCGCGGCTGAACCGTGAGCGAGTGGGAAGTGGAGATCATGAGCGAACCGCCGGAGGAACTTTTACCGCAAGCGGTGGCCTATTTCCGCTCCCATCCGGGTTTTAAGAGGCTGCTCGACGGATTGGCGGAAAAATATTGCAAACTTGGCAGACTGGGCGGCGTTGTCGCGCTGGAAGATTTAAGCCATGAAGAACAGACGACGCTGGAGGCTTTCTTCCGGCGGCCGCTGCCCGGAAAGCAGTTGCGTTTTCCCGCCGGCCAATTTGGGCGACTTTTGGCCGAGACCCGGTTTGACGGATTGGATCCTGTGGCGCTGTTGGCCGCATGGCGCGGCGGCGAATTGGTCACCCGCCAGGAGCGGCGCGACTGCGCCGAACAAGCGCGGCAAATGGAACTTCGTCAACTGCTGGCGGAGTTCCCGGCTCCAACCTGCCAGGCATGGCTACAGGCGGCATTGGATAAGGAACCGGATACGCGGCTGGTGCAACGGGCTCTCGTCACGGATCGCGATTTTGCCCGAAATATGGCCGCGGCTTTACGCGCGCTCACCAATTTACCCGAAAGGTACCAACGTTTACCGGTCTTTGCTCGGAATATTTGCGGTGATCCCCATGGGCTGGATATGGACCGTGGCGCCGGGAAGCTGTTCTTAGAAGGCCTGCGTTTCCTCCGGGTCCGGGCGGGGGGAAATATTGGGGAGGCCAGTGCGCTTTCGGCCGTGGAAGAACGCAATGAGCTGTTATACCATTTTAAACTGCTCCGCGACGATCTGCTGAACTTTGCGACCTGTTTCGGTTTTGCCGCTTATGCGGGGAATGGGCAAGAGATTTCATACTGGCGGATGGCGTCCGAGGCGCAGGCGCCTTTGAACGTGCCGTTGCGCGAGATTGCCCGGGTAACCGCTTTGGGCCCGTGCGCCGGACCGAGCGAATTCCTGCCGGAGCGCAGCCGGTATGATGTTTTTATCGTGGAAAACTCCGGCGTGTTTTCGGCGCTGCTGGACGAAGGCGCTTCTTTTCAGCCATTGCTCATCTGTTTGCACGGGCAATTCAAATTAGCCTCCTGGGCGCTGCTGGATCGTCTGGCGCGGAGCGGCGCGGTCTTCCATTACTCCGGCGACTTTGATCCGGAAGGTTTGCAGATGGCGGAGAAGCTTTTGCTGCGTTATCCGGATCGGGTGCGCCTTTGGCATATGACGGAAGCCGATTATTGGCTAGCGTGTCCAGCCGCGCCGCTGGATGAAGCGCGCCTCCAAAAACTCGCCTCCATCAGGACTCCGGAGTTGAGCCATTTGGCCGGCGTGATTGCGGAAAAACGGTCCGCTGCTTATCAAGAAGGAATCTTGGAACTCTTGGCGCAAGATATCAAGCGCCCGCTTTCCGCCAGCAAGTGAGATGCTACCTATGCATCCCAGTACTACATCGGAATAATGGTTATAAAATGAAAATAACGACCACGGACCCATACATCCGGAGTTTGGAATTGAAGCGGGAAGAAGTGCCGTCCTTCGAGGAATACCCGTTTTGCTTGCCTGCGCTTCAGCATTTGCGGGTTTTACCATTTCATCCCAAGGTGACCTTCATTATCGGCGAGAACGGCGCCGGAAAATCGACCCTTCTCGAAGCTATCGCCGTCGCTTACGGTTTGAACGCCGAGGGCGGTTCGCGAAACTTTAATTTTTCATCGAAAGCGACTCATTCGGAGCTCAACCAGTATATCCGGCTGGTCAAGGGGGCCAAAAGGCCCCGGGACAGCTTCTTTTTGCGGGCCGAAAGCTTTTATAACGTGGCCACGCAGATCGATGAGTTGAATGTCCAGGAATTCTATGGCGGCGGTTCGCTGCATGAGCAATCACACGGCGAATCGTTTCTGGCCCTGTTTTTAAACCGGTTCGGCGGCCACGGCCTGTATCTATTGGATGAACCCGAGGCGGCACTGTCGCCGTCGCGCCAGATGTCGCTGCTCACCCGGATGCATGAGTTGGTGAAGGAAGATTCGCAGTTGATCATCGCCACGCATTCGCCCATTTTGATGGCTTATCCCGACGCGTGGATTTATCAGATCAAAGAAGGCTTTGAGGTCGTCCGGTACCAGGACACCGAGCATTATCAGATCATGCGGTCCTTCATCAATCATCCCCAAAAGATGCTGGACATCCTGCTGGACTGAAAAATGCCGGTAGGCAAGTTTTTCGAGGTGTTTGCGATGCATCCCAGTTTAAACGATTTTCATCCCGTCGTTGCCCGCTGGTTTGGTCAGACCTACGGCGAACCCACGCTGCCCCAGGCCCAGGGCTGGCCGTTAATCGGCGCCGGCCAAAACGTGCTGATGCTCGCGCCGACCGGCTCCGGCAAGACGCTGGCGGCGTTCCTGAAGTGTCTGGACTGGCTGTACCGGGAGGGGGCCTCCGGCCAAAACGGCGGGGTCCGGGTCCTATACATATCGCCCTTGAAGGCCCTGAATAACGATATCCACCGCAATTTGGAACTCCCTTTGCAAGGCATTGCCGCTTTGGGCCGGGAGATGGGCTACGACCTGCCTGAGTTGCGGACGGCGGTCCGCACCGGCGACACTCCCAGCGCCGAGCGCGGACGGATGCTGCGCCGGCCGCCCCAGATCCTGATCACCACCCCGGAATCGCTCTTTTTGCTCTTATCCTCGCAGGCCCGGCAGATCTTACGGACGGTCCGCTTCGTGATCGTCGATGAGATCCATACCTTGTTCCCCACTAAACGCGGCGCTCACCTGGCTTTGTCCCTGGAGCGGTTGGAGCAGTTGGCCGGCGCGGAGCGGCCCTTGCAACGGATCGGCCTCTCCGCCACCATGCGGCCGTTGGATCAAGTGGCCGCGTACCTGGCGGGGAATGAATACCGGCCGGAGACGGGGACGCCCCAGCCGCGTCCGGTGGCCATCGTCGACGGCGGCCAGCGGAAGAAGCTCGATCTCCAGATCCTGCTGCCAGTCCCGGACCTGCGCGAGTTGCCCGAACAGTCCATCTGGCCGCCGCTCTACCGGCAGCTGCTGGAGCTGATCCGGGCCCATCGCACCACCCTGGTCTTTGTGAATAACCGCCGCGCCGCCGAACGGATCACCGCCAACCTCAACCAGCTGGCCGAGGCCGAGATCGCCCGGACCCATCATGGCAGCGTCTCCAAGGAAGTCCGGCTGATGGTGGAGGAGCTGCTAAAACAAGGGGAGATCGCCTGCATCGTCGCCACCGCCTCACTGGAACTGGGGATCGATGTCGGCTTCATCGATCTGGTGGTCCAGATCGAATCCCCCAAGGAAGTGGGCCGCGGCTTGCAACGGGTCGGCCGGGCCGGTCATATCGTGGGGATGCCCAGCAAGGGCCGGATCATTCCCAAGACCCGGGCCGATCTTCTGGAATCCGCCGCCATTCTGCGCGAGATGAAAGCGGGCCGGGTGGAAGCGGCGCACGCGGTCCGCGATTGCCTGGACGTCCTGGCCCAACAACTGGTGGCCATGACCGCCGAGCGGGACTGGCCGGTGGAAGAGGCTTTTCAATTGGCGCGGCGGGCCTATAACTTTCAGACCCTCTCCCGGCGGAATTTCGAGAACGTCCTGGCGATGCTGGCCGGTACCTTTGAAACCACCGAATATGTGGAGCTCCGGCCCAGGCTGTATTGGGACCGCCCGGCGGGGACGATCCGCGCCGATTCTTACGGCAAACGGCTCGTTTACTCCAGCGGCGGCACCATCGCCGACCGGGGTTATTACGGAGTTTATCTGCAGGACTCCGCTGTCCGCCTCGGCGAATTGGACGAGGAGTTCGTCTATGAACGCCGCTTGCATGAGCGTTTCGTCCTGGGGACCTCGGTCTGGAAGATCGAGGAGATCCGCCAGGACCGGGTGATCGTCAGCCACTCCAAGAAAGGCGGCGAAGCGATTATCCCATTCTGGAAAGCGGACATGGGCGGCCGCCCCTACGAACTTGGCAAGCGCATCGGCGCTTTCTTGGCCGAGGCGGAGGCGCGGCTGGACGATCCGGAGCTCGATGACTGGCTGGGGACGGAATGCGGCCTGGATCCGGCGGTGGCCCGCAACCTGGGCCAGTACTTGCGCGATCAGCGGCGGGCAGTAGGCTACCTTCCGACCGACCGCCGGATCGTGATCGAGGAGTTTCCGGATGAGGCTGGCGAGTGGCGGGTCTTCCTCCATTCGCCCTTCGGCATGAAGCTTCATCTGGCCCTGGCCCTGCTAATCAAGGACGAGTGGGAGCGGATCCATGAGGTCCTGGTGGAGTTCGTTCCGGCCGATTCCGGGATCATGTTTCACTTGCCCGGAATGAGTGCCCCGCCGGAGCTGGAGTGGGAGCAGTTGCCCCTGGACGATCTGGAGGCGCGGGTGGCCCGGATGATCTCCGGCAGCGCCCTTTTTGGGATCACCTTCCGGCATGCCGCGCAGTTTTCGCTGGTGATGCCCAGGACCGGCTATGGCCGGAAACGGACGCCTTTCTGGCTGACCCGGCTGAAAGCCGGCAATCTGCTGCAGGTGGTGGCCAAGTATCCCGATTTTCCGCTGGTGATCGAGACTTATCGTTCGGTGCTCCAGGATTATCTGGAGCTGGACGCGCTGCGGGAATTTCTGACCGCGGTGCGCCAGGAGAACATCACCGTTCAACGCCGGCGGCATCAGGCGCCGTCGCCCTTCGCCGCCGGGCACCTGCTGAACTTCGTGGCTAGCTTTATGTATGAAGGGGAAGCCCCCAAGAGCGAGCTGAAGCTCAACCTGTTCGGCCTGGGCCGGGAAGCGCTCAAGGCGATCGTGGGGGAAGGGGGCTTCCGGGAACTGCTGGATCGTGATATCGTCGAGACCGTGGCTGAGCGGGCCGGCGGGCGCGACCTGCTGGCGCGGGACCTGTCGCCGGCTGCGGTCGAACATTGGCTGGCACGGCTGGGCGATCTCCGCCGGGAGGAATTGCCGGCTTGGTTCCCGCAAACTCACCCGCAGGTATGGGCGTTGCTCGACGCCTTGCAGGCGGAAGGGCGGGCTGTAACCTTGCGGCCGCCCCAGGGCCAGGAATTGCTGGTCTCCCGGAATGAACTGGCGACCTACTATAGCGCATTTCCGGAATTGAAAACTCCCCCGGCGGATCAGGCCTTCCCCGGGCAGAAGGCAGCTAAAACCGAAGCCCGGCGGCGCTTGATCCAGCGTTATGTGCGGACCCATGGTCCGTTCCCCGGTACGGCGCTGGTGGTCCGTTACGGCATCCCCGAGCCGGAAGTCGTCGCCGAGCTGGCGGCGCTGGCCGCCCAAGGGCTGGTGGAATCGGGCGAGTTTCTGCCGGGCGGAGCCGGGGAGGAGTGGTGCGACAGCGGACTCCTGCAGGAGATCCACCGCCGTAGCTTGGCCCGGGCCCGCCGCGAGGTGGAGCCGTCCCGGCCGGAGCAGTTTGGCGCGTTCCTCGCCGCCTGGCAGGGGGTGGGCGCGGAGCGGTCCGGCGTCGACGGTTTGGCGGAGACCCTGGACCAACTCAGCGGGTTATGGCTTCCCGCCGCGGTCTGGGAGAACGGCGTCTTGCCGAACCGGGTCCGGGATTATCAGCCGGCGCTGCTCGATCAGTTGATCACCAGCGGCCAATGGATCTGGCGGGCCAAGGGGAGCGAAGGCAACCTCCGGCTGTGTTTTGAAAGCGCCGCTCCGCCGGAAGCCAATCCGGATGTGGCGGCCGAACGGGCTGACGAAGCGGAAACGCTTAGTCCCAACGCCCAAACCATTCGCCGGATATTGGCCGATAGCGGCGCGTTATCCTTGCCCCAGCTCTGGCAGCAGGCCAAGCTTTCCTCCGTCGCCACCTGGCAGGGATTGGAGGAACTGCTCCGGGCCGGCTGGGTCACCAACGACACGCTGGGACCGGTTCGCCACCTGTTGGCCACCCGCCCGCAGGAACGGCTGGGAGTGCGCGGCATTCTTCCCCCTTCGGTCATCGCCCGGCTGGGCCGTTGGTCGTTACTGTCCCCGCCCGGGCCGCGCCAGCCGGAGGATGAGGCCCGGCGGGTCTTGGAGCGTTACGGGATCGTCAGCCGGGAGCTGTTGGAAGCGGAGACGGCCACTTGGGGAGAGTTGTATCCCGTCTTCGATCACTGGGAACAGATCGGCCGGATCAAGCGGGGCTATTTCGTCGCCGGGCTCGGCGGCATCCAATATGCGCTGCCCCGGGCAGTCGAGGTTTTGCGGAAGCCGGAGGGTGGAGGCGCCCCCTCCCTTTGGGCGATTCACTGGGAGGATCCGGCCAATCCGTTGCGCTATATCGCCGAGTGGCCCGGGACGGGCGCCGAGCCGAAGCTGATGGGCGATTATCTGGTGGTCCGCGCCGGACAGCCGGTGCTCCTGGCCGGCGGGAAGAAGCTGAAACTGAAATCCCTGGCCGAGTTATCCTCCGGCGAGTTGGTCGCGGCCTTTCGGAAGCTCGTCGATCTGCTCTGCCGGGTCTTCCCGGACCAAAAGATCGTCTGGACCCACTTCAACGGCGAGCCGCTCCAGCTCACGCCGCTCCGGGAAACTCTCGAAGAACTCGGTTTCGAAACCGGCTACCGGGAGCTGACCCTATGGCCGTCCAGGCGCTGAAAGACCGTTCCCGGTGTTACCGGATAATCCGGTTAATGGCCGAATGAACAAATTTTCCCTCGAGAATATTGACTTTTCGATGCAATAGTGTTACATTTTCAAAAGTGGTGTTACTATTGCGGAGGGGCGTGAATACATATGCATATGGCGGATGCGCTCATTTCACCGGCGGTCGGGGGAACCGCATGGGCGGTTACGGCCGGCCTGATCGCTTATTCGGCCAAAAAAGTCCAAACGGAGCTGGACGAGAGAAAAGTGCCATTGATGGGAGTCTTGGGAGCGTTTGTTTTTGCCGCGCAAATGATCAACTTTACGATACCCGGAACCGGATCCAGCGGGCATCTGGGCGGCGGATTGATGCTGGCTATTCTGTTGGGGCCGTACGCCGGGTTTCTGACTATGGCCTCGATTCTGACGATTCAGGCCTTGTTCTTCGGAGACGGCGGGCTCTTGGCGCTCGGCTGCAACATCTTGAATATGGGCTTTTATACCTGTTTTATTACCTATCCGCTCCTTTATAAACGGCTGGTCCGAAGCAAACCATCGCAGGGCCGGATCTGCTGGGGAGCGATGCTCGCAGCTGTCGTCGGCCTGCAGCTGGGGGCTTTTAGCGTGGTCCTAGAGACGCTGGCTTCGGGAATCTCCGAGCTGCCATTTCAGACGTTTGTCCTGCTGATGCAGCCGATCCATCTGGCCATTGGCATTGTCGAAGGATTGATCACGGCCGCGGTGATCCTTTTTGTCTGGAAGGCCCGGCCCGAGATTATCGAAAACGCGGCCTCCTCCCGCCCGATCGGGAGGGTTTCCATTCGCAGAGTAATCGTCGGATTGATCGCCGTCACCGTCTTGACCGGCGGAATTTTGTCCTGGTTCGCCTCGTCGCATCCGGACGGCCTGGAATGGTCGATGTTCCGCGCTTCCGGCCGGGAAGAGCTGACGACCAGGGAACGGTTGCATGAATCCCTGGCCAAACTTCAAGAAAAGACGGCGCTATTCCCGGATTACGGATGGAAAGAACCGGCCGCGGCGGAAACCCGGCCGGAAACAGCGGCTCCGGCCTGGCCCGCGGTCAACGGCGGAACCACCGCGGCCGGGCTGGTCGGCGCCTTGTTCACACTGGCGTTGGCCGGATTGATCGGCTTTGGACTCAGCCGATTTAAAAAACAGCCATAACTGCGAGATCGAAAAAGTGGTGCGGCGGGGGCGAAAAACCCCCGCTTGCTTTTTTGATGAAAGTATCGCACAATGAGAAAACGAATTGCGCTTCGCTGGTTCGGACTTTCCCGGTGAAAGATCGAATGGGCGGACAGTTCAAAACTATTGAGCGGAGTTGCGGATGAGTAACATACAGTACGCCAGGGCCAATCTACGCTTTCTAGAGGATCAGTCGGTCAAGGATACCCCGATTCACCGGTTGCATCCGATGATTAAGATACTTACGACTCTGGTTTACCTCGGCGTGATCATCTCTTATGAGAAATACGAGATCATCGCGATGCTGCCTTTGCTCTTTTACCCGCTGGTCCAGTTCAGCCTGGCCGACCTGCCAGCGCGCCTGTTTTTCAAACAATTGCTGATTGCGGCGCCCTTTGTGATCGGTATCGGGATTTTCAACCCGCTGCTGGATCCAACGCCACGGCTGGTCATGGGACCGCTGACGGTCTCCGGGGGCTGGATCTCCTTTGGCGCGATTCTCTTCAAATTTGCGCTGACGGTACTGGCGGCGCTGCAGCTGATCGCCACCACCGGCCTGAATGAAATGGGTGCGGCGTTATTAAAATGCAAGATCCCGCGGGCCTTCGTGACCCAACTGCTTCTGGTCTACAGGTACTTAACCGTTTTGGTCGAGGAAACCGCCGCGATGATTCAGGCATATTCTTTGCGAACTCTGGAAAACCGGGGAATCGGGGTCCGTGCCTGGGGCTCGCTGGTGGGCCATTTACTACTGCGCACCATGGACCGGGCCGAGCGGATCTACCAGGCCATGCTCTGCCGGGGCTTTGCGGGAGAATTGCAGTTCATCCGGGAATATCGGCTGGGATTCAATGACATCGCATATTTGCTGGGCTGGAGCGTTTTTTTCGTCGCGGCCCGTTTTTATAACATCCCCGAATGGTTGGGAAGGCTTATGATGGGAGTCGGAAGATGAGTCATCATTTATTGGAAGTGAAAGACCTGGAATATACCTATCCCGATGGGCATCAAGCGTTGCACGGCCTATCGTTCCGGATCACTCACGGTGAATCGGTGGGGATCGTCGGCGCGAACGGAGCGGGAAAGTCGACCTTGTTATCCCATTTTACCGGCATCCTCATGCCCACCGCGGGAACGGTCCGGGTGGGGGATCTGCCGGTGCTCCGGCAAACGCTAAAGCAGATCCGGCGCACCGTGGGCATGATCTTTCAAAATCCCGACGATCAGTTGTTTATGCCGACGGTCTTTGACGACGTGGCGTTCGGCCCGCTGAACATGGGATTGCCGCAAGCGGAAATCCGGGAGCGGGTGGCAGAAGCGCTCCAAACCGTCGGAGCCGCGCATTTGAAGGATCGTCCCCCGTATAAGCTTTCCGGCGGGGAAAAACGGGCAGTGGCCATCGCCTGCGTGTTGGCGATGACCCCTGATATCCTGGTCATGGACGAACCCAGCGCCGCGCTGGACCCCCTGGCGCGCCGCCGGCTCATCCGGCTGTTGGCCGGTTTTCAGCATACCAAGATCATTGCCACCCATGACCTCGATCTGGTGCTCGATCTCTGCGAACGTACCATTGTGCTGGGCGAGGGAAAGGTAATCGCCGATGGTCCCAGCCTGGAAATCTTCCAGAATGACGACGTGATGAAAAAAGGCCACCTGGAAAAGCCGTTGCGCATGCAAGGCTGTCCGGTCTGCGGCTGCAATGAATCCGCCCGATCCGCACGGTAGTCAAGCGGCCAACTTTCCAACTGCGATACACTTATTCCAAAGGACTTAAAAGCGTTGCGATAAACCCTGTCCGAAGGCCAGGGTGAACACAAAAGCTCAGAAAAGCAAGTGATAAAGTCGTTTTTTAGTCCATTGAAAGGATGATTTCCGTTTCGAAAGACTTTATCACATGGCTTTTAAACATATAGCGAAACTTCGCCTGCTCCGGGCTGTGACTAAAAATCGCTGCGAAAGAGACAATATCAGCAGAGGAGGGGTTCTTGATGTTTTGCTACCAATGTGAGCAGGCTGCTCAAGGGACCGGCTGCACTGCGGCCGGAGTTTGCGGCAAAGACCACGATACTGCCGCGCTGCAAGATTTATTGTTCCATGCCGCCCAGGGGATCGCCCAATATGAGTGGCGCGCCCGGCAGTTGGGCGCGGTGGATCGGGAGACCGACCGATTTATCTTAAAAGCCTTATTTACCACGGTAACCAATGTCAATTTCGATCCCGAACGTTTGCGGGGGCTGCTGATGAAAGCCGCCGAATTCAAGGAAAAGGCGAAAAAACTTTATGAGACGGCTTGCGCCCAAGCGGGCCGGCAAGCGGAGTCGCCGACGGGACCGGCGGAATGGAAACCCGCCGCCGACCTGCCGGGTCTGATCGAGCAAGGAGAAAGCTACTCCATCGAACACGATCGGAACCGGCACGGCCATGATTTAAGCGGGTTAAAGAGCCTGGCGGTGACCGGCTTGAAGGGAATGGCCGCTTATGCCGAGCACGCCCAGGACCTGGGGGTGGAGGACGATAAGGTCTACGCATTCTTCGAGGAAACCTTGGATTTTCTGACTCGGGAGAAGTTCAGCGTCGACGAGCTGCTCGGCCGGTCATTAAAGATTGGCGAGATCAATCTGCGGGTCATGGAGATGCTGGATGAGGCCAACACCACGGCTTTCGGCCACCCGGTTCCGACGCCGGTCCGGATCACGCCGGTCAAGGGAAAAGCGATCCTCATCTCCGGCCACGATCTGAAGGATTTGGAGGAATTATTGAAGCAGACCGCCGGGAAAGGCGTTAATGTTTACACCCACGGCGAGATGATCCCGGCCCACGGCTATCCCAAACTCAAGCAATATCCGCATCTGGTCGGAAATTACGGCGGGGCCTGGCAAGCGCAGCGGGAAGAGTTTGAGAAGTTCCCCGGAGCGATCCTGATGACTACCAATTGTATTCAGAAACCCAAGAACTCGTATCAAGGCCGGATCTTCACCAGCGGCTTGGTTGCCTGGCCCGGAGTGACCCATATTCAAAACCGCGATTTCGCGCCGGTGATCCAAGCGGCGCTCCGCGAACCTGGCTTCGACCATGATGAACCGGAAAAAACGATTATGGTGGGGTTTGCCCGGAACGCGGTGTTGGGAGTCGCCGGTAAGATCGTCGACATGGTCAAGCGGAAGGCGATTCGCCATTTCTTCCTGGTCGGAGGCTGCGACGGAGCCAAGCCGGGCCGGGATTACTATACCCAGTTTGCCATGCAGGTACCCAAAGATTGCGTGATTCTCACCTTGGCCTGCGGAAAGTACCGCTTCAACAAACTGGATTTCGGTTCGATCGAAGGGATCCCCCGGTTACTCGATATCGGGCAGTGTAACGATGCTTATTCGGCGATCAAAATCGCAGTGGCTTTGGCCGAAGCCTTTCAGGTGGATGTCAACGATCTGCCGCTGTCGCTGGTGCTTTCCTGGTACGAACAGAAAGCAATCTGTATTTTGCTGACCTTGCTGCACCTGGGGATCAAAAACATCCGGATCGGTCCCAGCTTGCCGGCGTTTATCACTCCAGCAGCCTATCAGGTCTTGAAGGAGAAATTCAACCTTTTGCCGATCACCACGCCGGAGCGGGATCTAGCGGAGATTCTGGGCACAGTTCCGGCCGGTACCTGACGGAATGGAGGGCAATCCTCCATTCCGTCCTTGTTTCAGTGTTTGACCTTATTCCACCCCGTTGGATGATGAGCCAAACTGCGCTCCCGGCAATCACGAGCAGGATTGCCAGCCGGACTCAATGATTGAAACGCCGCCATCCTGTCAAAAATAGTTCCCAGTTCCGGCCGAATAACCGTCCCAGCGCTACCAGCAAACTAAAAAATACCAGGTTGCTGCCGAAAATGCCGCTTAGTGACTGGAAAGGCCGCAACCGGAACATCCCGCAGCTGAGAATGGAGCAGAAGCTTATACCGGGAACTAATTTTCCTACGAAGACCGTCCAAATTCCATATTTTTCAAACCACACAAGGCTTTTGTGATAAGCGGGCCTGGGTTACCAAGCGTTTTAACGAGGTGTTGAAGATCAGCGCTTCGCCATAACGCAATCCTAAAGCATAATGGATGGCGCCGCCTCCGCTAAAAAAGATCAAAAACAGCAGCCAAGGTTGGTCGCTGATGGAGAATACCTGGTTGACTAAACCGTGCATCGTTCCTCCGTTTGGATCATGCATCCCATCAAAGCAGGTTAAAAGCCATGTGATAAAGTCCTTTGATTCGAAGTCATCCTTTCAGTGGACTAAAAAACGACTTTATCACTTGCTTTTCTGATCTTTTTTGTTCACCCTGGTCTTCGGACAGGGTTTATCACAATGCGTTTAATATGCCATCTTTTTGCCGGATTTCGGCTGAAATTGCAGCAAAAGCTGCAAAATTTAACAAAGATATAATATGAAATCCTACAAATATCGTAAGATAATCCATGTTCACGGAGCAGAGGAGATGTTAAAGTATAAGCGCTATCGCTTTTTGTGAAAAATTTAGCGATTCAGCACAGTAATATATTCTAAAAACTCTAAAACAAAAAAGGATTGAGCAGCATGAAAATGATTTTACGTTGGTTTGGCGAGGGAGATGACAGCGTCGCGTTGTGGCAGATCCGTCAGATCCCGGGAGTCTCGGGGATCGCCGGCGCGTTACAGGACATTCCCGTCGGCGAGGTCTGGCCGCAGGAACGGATCGACGCTCTGAAGAGCCAGGTTAATCAGGCGGGTCTGGAGATGGAAGTGATCGAAAGCGTCAATATTCATGACGATATCAAACTCGGCGTCGCTTCCCGGGACCAATACATCGAGAATTACCGGCAGACCATCCGCAATCTGGGTAAAGCCGGCGTCAAGGTGATCTGCTACAATTTCATGCCGGTATTTGACTGGACCCGTTCCGATCTGGCCAAACCGTTGGCGGACGGCTCCACGGTTCTCTCCTATGAGGAACGGCTGATTCCCAAAGATCCGCTGAAGATGATGGAAGAGATTGAACGGAACGCCAATGGCTTTTCGATGCCCGGTTGGGAACCCGAACGTCTCAAAGAGTTGAAGCTGTTGTTTGAGAAGTATGCCGGCGTGGATGCGGAAAAGCTCACCGCCAACCTGAAATATTTCCTGGAAGCGGTCATTCCGGTCTGTGAGGAAGCGGACGTGAAGATGGCGATCCATCCCGACGACCCGGCGTGGCCTATCTTTGGATTGCCGCGGATCGTCAACTCCCGGGAGAATCTGATGACCCTTGTCAAGCTGGTGGACAGCCCGTATAACGGCTTGACGCTTTGCACCGGTTCGCTGGGTTCCAATCCGGAGAATAATGTTCCGGAGATCATCCGCGAATTCAGCGCCATGGGCCGGATCCATTTCGCCCATGTCCGGAACATCAAGATCGAGGGCTATCGCAATTTCCATGAAGTTTCCCACCTGTCGAGCGATGGCTCGCTGGATATGTTCGCGATCATGAAAGCACTGTATGATACCGGTTTCCAAGGATATATCCGGCCGGATCACGGCCGGATGATCTGGGGTGAAAAAGCCCGTCCGGGTTATGGCCTCTACGATCGGGCGCTCGGCGTCACCTATCTGAATGGCCTATGGGAAGCTCTTACCAAGATGTCTCCCCGCTAATCGGTCGCTCGCCGGAATAGCAGGCTTGCTTTTTGTAAAAATTATGAAGCAAATCCCTATAAGCCCCGGAGTTACCGTAGCCGATGATCAGATGGGTGATCCGTGATGGAGATTTTTCATGGTTATTGTCCGGATGAAAAGGTTCATCCCAGGAATCCGTTGGAGAATATCTTTCCTCATTTTACCCATATTGTGGATCGCAGTTCGACGCCGCAATGGAAATTGGCTCCGGCCTGCCACCCGCCCCACAACCTGATCTTGATTTATGATGGGGCGGCGGTCTATGGCAGCCGTGATTCGGGGATTGAATACCAAGCGGTTCCGGGCGATTTGATCTATTTTCGCGCTGGCGAGTTCCGTTGGGGCAATACCTTCCCGGATCGCCTCATGAAGTGTTACGCGGTGGATTTTTTCTATACTTGCCCGATCTGGAAGGTTGGTCATTGGGAAATGACCGAGCCCCCGTTGCCGTTGGAAACTTTCCAGCGGATCGACGACCGCTATGTGTATCATCAGCTGTTGACGCTGTTTAAGGAGTTGACCAATAGCTGGACGGCGGGCCGCCCCAACCGGATTATGGAGTGCCGCTCGCTATTTATCGAGATCATCAGCCTATTGCTGCTCTGGAAATCCGGCAACGGGGCCAATTTTGTCCAGGTGCAGAAGGTCGATCAGGTCATCCGCCATATGATGGAACACTATGCGGAAAACCTGTCGTTGCGCGATCTCAGTGCGCTGGTCCGGATCAGCCCGTCGTACTTGGGGAACATCTTTAAAAAAGTCACCGGTCGTTCGCCCATCGACTACTTGATCGAGATCCGCCTGGGCAAGGCCAAGGAAATGCTGCGCGACGGTCACCCGGTGCTGGAAGTGGCTGCCAAAACCGGCTTTAACGACGCGTTCTATTTCAGCAAATGTTTTAAGGAACGGGAAGGGATCCCGCCGTCCCATTTCGCCGCCGGTTCCCGGCTGGAACGGGAGTGAAACGGGAAGAGCGGGAGAGCACAAACCCTGTCCAATGAATTATGAAGCTTCCGCAATGTTTTTCATGTTACCAGATTGAATACGAATCGGACCGCGGGTTTAGGACTCGCGGTTTTTTGTTTGCCGGGTAGCAACTGAAAAAATGAGGTTAATAAAAAGTTACCGATTGACAAATTTTCTACGGCGCGATATCTTAATGATAGAAAACGTTTTCGCGAAATCGTTTTCTAATTGAGTAAACCATATATCTTAATATCTGGCCGCTTTATTAAATAGGCTTCTAACCTTAGGGGGTGCCTCCAATCGATACATTGAAAAAGATCAGCATCAAGGATGTGGCGAAAGCAGCCGGGGTCTCAATTACCACGGTTTCCCGGGTGTTGAATAATTCATACCCGGTCAATGAACAGACCAAGCAGAAGGTGCTGGAGACGGTCGACAAACTGAATTTTCAGCCTAATGCCATCGCCCGGGGACTGGTCAGCAAGAAAACCCATACCATCGGGATCTCCGTCCCGTACATCACCAATATGTTCTTTACCGAAGTCGTGCAAGGAATCGCCGATCAGCTGAAACGGATCGGTTATAGCTTGATCTTATCGCATACCCAAGGCGACGGCGACGAGGAGATGAAAGTGATTCAAAACTTTCTCAACCGGCAGGTGGATGGGATCATTATCATGGATCCGTTCATCGAATCGGTGTCGCCGGAATTTTACCGGGAGATTCACGCCCAGATTCCCACGGTGATTGTCAACAAATATTTTTCCAGTGATGAGTTGGTTTTTGTGATCAACGATGAGGAGCAGGGGGCCTATGAGGGAACCGATTACCTGCTGCGCCTGGGTCACCGCAAACTGGTATTCGTCAGCGGCTTCGACGGATATGCCAGCAATGTCAAGCGGGCGGGCTTCATGAAAGCCTTGGCCCACCACCGGATCCCCGACGAAGATTATCTGATCCTGGAAGGGGATTTTACCAGTGAGGGGACCTATCGCTTGTTGCGGAAAGAGCTGAAGCGGCTCAAAAACTACAGTGCGATCTTCTGCGCCAATGACCTGATGGCCATCGGGGCGATGAAAGCGTTGCGGTCCCAAGGGTACCAGGTCCCACAGGACTTTTCGGTGCTCGGATTCGACAATATCGGGATCTCTTCCTTGTTCATCCCCGGGATCACCACGGTATCGCAGAACATTTACGACTTGGGGAGAGTCTCCGGCCAGACCATCATCAAGCTCCTGGAAGGAAAGAAAGTGCCGTCGCGGCATGTTCTAAAGACCAGCCTGGTCATACGGGAGTCATGCCAGGAGGTGAAGTGATCCGGAAGCGAAGGTTGGCATGGCGATCGGTATTCCGGCGGAGCAATCTTCGGCGGATGCGATAAAAAGAGAAAAAAGAGGAGGAGTTGTTGTGTTCAAAAAAATCTTGTTTTTCGGCATCATCTTTTGCATGGCTTTGACCGGCTCGCTCGAAGTCTGGGGCAAGGCCCCGGCCCAGGTGACGCTCAATTTCGCCTATTGGGCCAGCGCCAGCGGTGAAGATGCCGCGTTTGACAGCTTGGTGGCAAAATTTCAGAAGAAGTACCCCAACATCGTCATTAATAAGCAAGGCGGACCCTTCAAGGACTACTATACCAAGTTGGAGACGCGGATCGCCGGCAATGACGCGCCGGATATCACCCGCATCCAATACCAGCAGATCGGCAGATACGCCTCCAACGGCGTGTTGCTGAACATTACCAACAAGCTGGGCAAGGACTACAATCAGGATTTTAACCCGGCGCTCTGGAACGCGGTATCCTACAGGAACGCCGTGTATGCGATTCCGCACCACACCGATACGCTGGCGGTTTTTTACAATAAAACGTTCTTTGATCAATTGGGAATCAAAGCTCCCGACAAGCTTGAGAACGCTTGGACCTGGGATGAGTTCCTGGCCGTCGCCAAGCGGCTAAAGAAGGAGAATAAGGCCCAATACGGCTTCGCCGTCAATTGGATCTATGGTAACGCCTACCGCTGGCTGCCGTTTTTGTACCAGAAAGGCGGCGCGGTCCTTTCTCCGAATCTCAAAAAGTGCGTGATCAACTCGCCGGAGGCGTTGGACGCGCTCAAGACCAGCGCCAGCTTTTTCAAGGAAGGTTTGGTCCCGGCGGGAACCAGCGTCAAAGGAACCGAGAACCTCAACATGCTCTTCGCCACCGGCGTTACCGGCATGCTGATCTCCGGCAACTGGGTGATTCCCTACTTTGAACAGAATATGACCAATTACAGCTATGGCGTCACTTATATGCCGCGCGGCAAGGCCATGGCCTCCGACCTCGGCGGCAACGCCTTGGCGGTCCTGAAAAAATCCAAACACCCCAAAGAGGCTCTGGCATTCGTCAAGTTTATGGCGGAAGAGGAGAACATGAAGGAATTCGTGGAAAAAGGAATGTTCCTGCCGGTCCGGAACAGCCTCTCCGGCGATAAGATGAACTATGCCATCAAGCCTGATCTGATGCGGCTCTTCGTCAACCAGGCCAAAACCATCCCCAATCACATGGCCAAGACCATCAGCCAGCCGAGCATGACCAAGATCAATAAGGTGCTTGCCGATGAGCTGGATCTGGTCTTCACGCAAGGCAAGGATGAGAAGGAAGCCTTGAAAACGATGCAAAGCCAGATCGAAAGGATCCTCAAGGAGAAGAACTGAAGCGGAACTTACGGAAGGTCTGCGGGAAGGAGTCGCAGACCTTCTGTTGCAAACGGAGCCCCGGACGCTCCAACGTTTGATCCGATCAAGAATTGAATGACTGTACTTGGAGGCGATCGCCCGATGTCGACGCAATCCGCCAGAACAGCGCGGACCCGGTTCAACTTTACCCCGTATCTGTTTCTGGCTCCCAATTTGATTCTGTTTCTTACGTTTATGTTCATTCCCATCGGCTATGCCTTTTATATCAGCCTGACCCAGTGGAGCCTGATCGGTTCGCCGCAATGGGTGGGATTGGCCAACTTCGTCCGGCTGTTGGGAGAACGCGAGTTCTGGATCAGCATGTGGAATACGCTCTATTATACGGTTACCACCGTGCCGGCCAGCATGTTTCTGGGTCTGCTCGGCGCCATTCTGCTCAACCGGCGGATCCCCTGCAAAGGAATCTTGCGGGGCTCCTTCTTCGCACCGGCCGTGACTTCGCTGGTGACGGCGGGTCTGATCTGGCAGTGGATCTTCAGCACCGAGTACGGGATCATCAACTATCTCCTGACCTTGGTTGGGATGCAGCCGCAGCCCTGGTTGACCAGCAATGCTTTGGCCATGCCGTCGGTGATCGTGGCCACTCTTTGGATTCGCAGCGGGTACTGCATGGTGATTTACCTGGCCGGACTGCAAGGCATCCCCAGGGAATATTACGAAGCTGCCGAGATCGACGGCGCCGGGAAGCTTTCCCAGTTCAAATACATTACCTGGCCGCTGCTCGGCTCCACCACCACCTTCTTGCTGGTTATCTGCGTGATTTACGGCTTCATGGCTTTTGACCTGTTATACGTGATGACCGGCGGCGGGCCGGGTTTCTCCACCACCGTGATGGTTCATTACATCTACCAGCAAGCCTTCAGCGTCGGCGAGATGGGTTATGCCACGGCCGCGGCGGTGATCCTGTTTTTGTTGATATTCTCTTTGACCATGTTTCATTTAAGAGAGGATCGGTCCAAATGAACAGCAACAAACATTCAAAAAACTTCTGGATCGCGGTCCTTTTGTGGCTGGCCGCGCTCGTCACCTTATTCCCGTTCTTCTGGATGGGATCGACCGCGCTCAAAGGAGCCCGGGAACTGTTTCTCCGGCCGCCGGTCTTCGTGCCGCACTATCCGGAGTGGTCCAATTTCGCCAAGGTCTTCACTGTCGCGCCCTTTGGCCGGTACTTCATGAATAGCGCCATTGTCGCCGGGCTTTCGGTCATCCTGACCGTCTTCATCAATTTGCTGGCCGGGTACACCTTTGCCAAATACCGTTTCAAAGGCCGCAAGGTACTGCTGCTGATGATCGTGGCCACCATGATGGTGCCCTTTCAGGTGATCATGGTGCCCAATTTCATCATCATCTCCGCCCTGGGCTGGCTCAACAGTTATCTGGGACTGATCATCCCCCGGGCTGCCGAGGCCTTCGGGTTATTCTTGAGCAAACAGTTCATGGACGACATCCCCGACGAGCTGATCGAGGCGGCGCGGATCGACGGCCAGAGCGAATTCCGGATCTTCACCGGGATCATCCTGCCCAATTGCCGGCCGCTCATCGGAGTCCTGGCGACCTTCACCTTCATGTGGCGCTGGAACGATTTCATCTGGCCGCTGATCATCCTGAGCAAGAAAGAGATGTTCACCGTCCAATTGGGGATGAGCAATCTGATCGGCCAGTTCTACGTCGAATGGAACCTGCTGATGGCGGTGGCGCTCCTGTCGGTGCTGCCGGTCCTGGCCATCTTCCTGATGTTCCAGCGCTTCTTCGTGCAAGGAATCACCACCACAGGGATGAAAGGGTAACACATCATGGAGAATCTCAAGGTTCAAGCTTTTTTTAAACAAGGTCGCGGCGCAATAGCAACCAGCATCGAAGGGGAGACGGAAAACGCCGCGATCTTTCATTACACGGTCCATGCTTCGACCGACAGCATCCTGACCAAGATCGTGGCACGGCTCGATCTGCCCGCCGGCCGGGATTTCCGGATCTTCAAGGAAGGGTTCCAGTCTTGGAGCATCTGCCGGAGCTTCGCCGGGACGGAAACGGACTCAAATCGCTTCAGCCCATCGGCTGCCGCGGCCATGACCGAACAAGGACTGGATCCGGAACGGCTCTATTTTCATAAACACGGCTATCTGGCGGCGGGGTCCGATCCGGTTCAGCCCGCTTATCATTGGGCGGCCCTCCGCTATGACGACGGAGCGGTCTGGCTGGCGGGCGCGCTGACTTTTCACCGTTTCATTACCAAGATCGGTTGCGATCCGGCCGGCCGGCAGCTCCTGATCGAATTGGACTGCGACGATATCGCCATCCCGGCCGGCGCGGCGCTCGCCGGCGAGACGCTCTATCTCTACCGGGGGCGCGAGCCCGAAGAAACGGTGGTGGAGCGCTACGCCGGATTGGCGGCGGAGCGGATGAAGGCCGGCTTCGACCGGAGCATTCCGGTGGGCTGGTGCAGTTGGTATGAGTTCTTCACCGCGGTCCGCGGCGAGGACATCTACCGCAATCTGGCGGTACTGCGCGACAAGGCCTATCCGGTGGAAGTCGTGCTGCTGGACGACGGCTACCAGCAGGCCATCGGCGACTGGCTGGCGGTGAACGACAAGTTCGGCAACGACCTGCGGGGCCTGGTCCGCGATACCAGGGCCGCCGGGTTCAAGCCCGGCATCTGGCTGGCCCCTTTCATTGTGAGCGAGCGCTCGGCGCTCTGCCGGGAGCACCCGGATTGGGTCGTCCGGGATGAGCAGGGCCGGAATGAAGTGGTATTATATGGCTGGAATCAGCGGATTTACGGCCTGGACCTCTCCCGGCCCGAGGTCCTGGATTATTTGGTCCGGGTGTTCGCGACCATGGCCCGGGATTGGGGCATGGACTATTTCAAGCTGGATTTCGTCTTCGCCGGCATGGTCAAGGGAAAGCGGGCCTCGGACCGGATGACCGCGGTGGAAGGTTATCGCAACGCCTTGACCCTGATCCGCCGGGCGGTCGGACCGGGCAAGTATCTCCTGGGGTGCGGCGCGCCCACCGGCCCCAGCATCGGCCTGTTCGACGGGATGCGAATCGGCCCGGATGTCGCGCCGCGCTGGTCCGATCCGGATCAGGCGTCGCCGGCGGTCGCCAACGCGCTGCGCAACATCTTGAACCGCAGCTTTTATCATGGTAAGTGGTGGATCAACGATCCCGACTGCCTACTGGTCCGGGATAGCCGCACCGAACTGACTGGCGACGAGGTGCTCAGCCTGGCCACGGCGATCAAGCTCTCGGGCGGAATGCTCTTTTACGGCGACGATCTGGCGGCCCTCGCCCCGGAACGGGAGCGGATCATCGCCAAGATGGGGAAACCTTTGCCGCGGCCCGCTTTTCCCGTGGACTTCCTGCGGCAGGACCTGTCCGAGCTGTACCTCGCTCAGTTGCCGGACCGGATCTACCTCGGCGTCTTCAATTTCAGCGATCTTCCCGTGGTCAAGGAAGTGGCCCTCAGTGTTCTGGGCATCCCGGTCCGAGAATACCGGATCGCCGATTATTGGGAGGAACGCGATCTGGGCCGGACCGCGGACCGTTTCGACGTTCCGCTGGAGCGGCACGCCAGCAAACTCCTGGTATTAACCCCCGAGGGGCCAGCCTGACCGCGAGGTTTGCGACCTTTCCGCGCTATCGCGTCGCGCCGACCTGGCACGGCCGGAATGGAATCGGGAATCGTACTTCAAAGACCGTGGGTTGTTGCTCACGGTCTTATTCTGCTCGCGCGGCGGCGGAATAAGCGTTTTCAATGGGCCACTTCGCTTATTCGGTTACTGAAAGAAGTGTTTCGGTAACTGAATGAGCTTCTTTAGTTAGTGAATGAAAAGCATCCGTAATTGAATGAAAACATTCAGTTACCGAAACAAAAGCAACAGTTACCGAAATAAAAGCAACAGTTACGAAACGAAAGCATTCGGTTACTGAATGAAAAGCATCGGTAACCGAACGTCAATGTTCGGCAAGTGAATGAAAAGCATCCGTAACCGAAGCAAAAGCGGCGACGACCGCCGGAGAAGTTGCGGCAGGGGAAAGAGACGGCGGAACGGTTTTGGGAAAGGCTTCTCTTTGATGGTATCGATCGTCAGCGATGGGTGAAGGCGTTGCCATGAATCGAGTCGGATCGGGAAGGGATGAAGGGCGGGCCGGGGCGACGGCGGAAGCTCCTCGGCTGGCTCGGGAGAGGTTTTGGGGAGCGGAACAGTTCATAATTTTCCACAAAAGTGCAGGATTGTCCGATTGAACCGGGAGGATGGGCGGGCTACGATCAAATTACCGCCCGGTTGACGGAAAAAGCGCAACCTTTTCGGAGTTCCGGGCGGCGCGAAAACGGTTGCGCCCAAAATGACGGAGGTGTAAAGATTTTGAAAAAATGCAGGTTGCTCTTCATCCCCTTGCTCCTCTTGGTCCTGATCGGTTCGTTTAGCGCCATGGCGGCCGAAAAGATTACCGCCTACGTTTCCACCGACGAGGAGCTGGGCCGGCAGTTGATGGCCGCCTTTACCAAGTCGACCGGGATCCAAGTGGACTGGGTGCGGCTTTCCACCGGCGAAGCCCAGGCCCGGATCGCGGCCGAGCGTAATAATCCCCAAGCCAGCATCTGGGTCGGCGGGGTCGGCCTGGACCATATCGCGGCCAAGAAGGACGGGCTGACCGCTCCCTATTTTTCGCCCAAGGCCGCCAAGATCGCCCGGCAATATAAGGACAAGGACGGCTACTGGTGCGGCATCTACAACAATCCGCTCTGTTTCGTCTATAACACCCAAAAGCTGGCCGAAAAGAAACTGCGCGCCCCCAACTCCTGGGCCAGCTTGTTGAAGCCGGCCTACAAGGGCCAGATTCAGATGGCCAATCCGCAGACTTCGGGGACGGCCTACAACGTGATCACCACATTGATCGCCCTCCATCAGGGCGACGAGGCCAAGGCCTTCGCATATCTGAAAAAATTGAATCAAAACGTCTCCCAATACACCCGCTCCGGAGCCGCGCCCGGCAAAAACGCGGCCTTGGGCGAGACGGCGATCGCCCTGGGGTATTGCGACGATCAGCTGCGTCTGATCGCCAGCGGCTATCCGATCAAGATCGGTTTCCCCAAGGAAGGCACAGGGTTTGAAGTCGCCTCGATCTCGATGATCAAGAACGGCCCGCAGTTCGAGACCGCCAAAAAGCTCTATGATTGGCTGCTCGGCGAGGAAGCCGGCAAGATCATGGCCCAGAATTTCCTGCTGGTCTTCGCCAAAGTGCCGCTGCGCCAAGGAGCGATCCCCTTGACCAAGATCAAAGTGGTCGATCAGGATGACGAATGGGGCGGCAAGAACAAGGACCGGCTGGTGGAAAAATGGTTGAATGAAGTGTATCAGAAATAGGCGAGGAATTTCCGAATACCCGGATTGGCAAAACGGCCGCGTGATTAGACGCGGCCGTTTTGTCGATCAAGGTTGCGGTGCAGGGGCTTCAGGAGAATCTCTTCCTGTACTCGAGCGGGCTGATCCCCACCAGTTGGGTGAAGAGCTTCGAGAAGTAGCTGGGATCGTTGTAGCCGACGCGCAGCGCGATCTCGGCGATGGAATCGGCGCTGCCCACCAGATCGTCCTTGCCGCGTTCGATGCGGAGCTTGTTGAGATACATCCGGATGTTGACGCCGAGCCGTTTCTTGAAGAGATGATTGATATAGGATTCGCTGCAATGGCAGATCCGGGCGATCTCCGGCACGGCGAGCGGCTCCTGGAAGTTGCGGTGGAGGTAGTCGAGCAGCAGGGCCAGGATGGAGTCGGCGCTGGAGTTGTAGCGCTTCTTGCCGAACTTGAGGCCGGGGTGGGTCAGCCGCAGCGAACGGTAGGTATTGCCCAGATAGGCGGCGACGAATTCCAGCAGCGTGGCGACGAGCCGTTCGTCCGGGCGTTCGGCGAGCAGGGAAGCGCCATAGAGCTGGCGGGCCCGGACCGGGTCCAGGTCGGAATGGCGACAAGCCCGCGCCACTAGATACTCGGCGGTCCGGGGTTCGGCCGGAAAGGCGCCGGCGTCGATGACGCCGATCAGATCGCCGTCGGCGGTGATCGGGTAGATGTACTCGCCCACTCCGGCGTGGCAGAAGCCAAAGAAGCCGCCGGGCATCCGGATGGATTTTTCAGCAAGCTTCTTTTTGAGCGTGAGGCAGCGGCCGAACAGGCAGCGTTCCGACTTGATATACAGACAATAAGGATTGATATGGGCCATATAGGGCCGCAGGGCCTGGTCCAGCGCCGGATCCACCGGAATGAAGCCGACGAAGTCATTGACGCAGATCTGCCAGCCGTAGGTCTGCGTGATATGGGCCAGGAAATTGGCGAGCGCGGCGTGGTTTGCCATGGGCAGCGGATGCTCCTCGCAGCGGATTTGGCTTGACCCCTCCATTATAAAATGAAACCGACCTTCTGGCAACTGTGCAGAAGATTCCAAGGAATGGGCAGAAGTTTTAAGGCGGCCGCCGCCCGTCTGGCCTACAATTAGGAGTAAGGAATTTAAAACCGGAAGGTGAGTGCGATGATCGATCGAGAGTATCAAGTGGTGGTGGTCGGCGGCGGCATGGCCGGAGTCTGCGCGGCCATTGCCAGCGCCCGGCACGGCGCGCGGACGGCGTTGATCCATAACCGGCCGGTGCTGGGCGGCAACGCCAGTTCCGAGATCCGGATGCACATCGTCGGCGCCAACTGTCACGGCACCCGGCCCGACGCCCGGGAGACCGGCATTTTGGAGGAGATTTTGCTGGAGAACCGGCGGCGCAACCCGGGCCATTCCTTCTCCATCTTCGACACGGTGCTCTGGGAGAAGGTCCGCTTCCAGGAAGGGCTCGACCTTTACCTCAACACCCAGATGACCGGGGTCGAAGTGGCGGCGGGGCGGATCCGGGCGGTGGAGGCGCTGCAGTTGACCACGGAGAAACAATTCCGCTTCACGGCGGCGATCTTCGTGGACTGTACCGGCGACGGGACCCTGGCTTATCAGGCCGGCGCCGCATGCCGGGTCGGCCGGGAGAGCCGGGACGAGTTCGGCGAGCAGTACGCGCCGGAGCGGGCGGACCGGAAAACCATGGGGAATACCCTGTTGTTCCAGGCGGTCGACACCGGAGCGCCGGTCCCCTTCGAGAAGCCGTTTTGGGCCCATTCTTTCGGCGAGGCCGATCTGGCCTTCCGCGGCCATAGCGCTTACGCCTCGGCCATGGAGCATTACGAGGTGGACTCCGGTTACTGGTGGATCGAGCTGGGCGGGGAAGAGGACACCATCGCCGACGGCGAGGCGATCCGCGACGAACTGCTGAAAACCGTCTACGGGGTCTGGGATCACATCAAAAACCGTGGCGATCACGGCGCGGCCAACTACGCCCTGGAGTGGGTGGGATTCCTGCCGGGCAAGCGCGAGAGCCGCCGGATCATGGGCGATTATATTCTGAAGGAGCAGGACTGCCTGAGCGGGCGGCTCTTCCCCGACGCGGTGGCCTACGGCGGCTGGCCCATGGATATGCACCCGCCGGAGGGGTTCCGTTACAAGGGAGACCCCAACCAGTTCCTGCGGCTGAACGATGTCTACACCATCCCGTACCGTTGTTATTGCGCGCGGGACATCGCCAACCTGATGATGGCGGGGCGCAACATCAGCGCGTCGCATATGGCCTTCGGCTCGATCCGGGTGATGGGTACCTGCAGCGCGGGCGGGCAGGCGGTGGGAACCGCGGCCGCGCTGGCGGTGCGGCAAAACTGTCCGCCCGGCGGCTTGACGGACCGGATTCAGGAGTTGCAACAGCTATTGTTGCGGGACGATTGCTATATTCCCGGCGTGGCCAATCAGGATCCTGAAGATCGGGCGCGCCGCGCCCGAATCGCCGCTTCCTCGGCACAGCCGGACGGTGCGCCCGAACAGGTCGTGAACGGAGTCGCCCGGCGGGTCGGGGGGGTGAGCAACTGCTGGATCTCGGAGGACCTGGCTGCTTCGGGAGAGTGGTTGGAGCTCCAGTGGGATGAACCGCTGAGCATTCGCGAGGTACATCTCAAGTTCGACAGCAACCTTTCCGGTGAGATCATGCCAACGCTCTCCAAGACAGTCCGCAAGCAACAGATCCCGGGATTGCCGCCGGAGTTGGTGAAAGATTACGAACTGCAGCTCTGGGCGGGGGACCAACTCCGGGCCCAGCTGGCGGTGGAAGGGAACGGCTTGCGCTTCCGGACGCACCGCTTGGCGGAGCCGACTTACGCCGACCGCCTTCGCATCCTGGTCCGCGGGACTCACGGCGCAGCCGAGGCGCGTCTGTTCGAAGTGCGGGTGTATTAGCGCTTTCCCTGACATTTCCTCAAAGATCGGAAACGGCGCTCCGGCGGGGCGCTGGCGGCGTTTCTTTGGACCGACGGCGGATGGCGGGAGGAGACGGGCCGAGAATCTTCCCGGGAACCGACAGGATTTGGCCGGAACAGGTAGAATGAATAGCGGATCCATTTTGTAACGTGACGTTTACGTGGCCGTATTGTAACGCGGCGTTCTTTTCCCAAAGCCGGACGGGTCCGAGAGGAAGTTACGCGATGACCATCCAAAAGAAGCTGCTTTTTTCGATCATCTGTTTCGTGATCATCCCCATGTTTCTGCTCCCTTTCATTACGTACAACAGTTACCGGAAGATCATCGAGGCCAAGATCAACGTTTCGACCCAGCAAACCTTGGCCCAGATCGACAACAACCTGGGGGCGGTCTTCGACAACATGATCGCCGCCTCCAACATGCTCAGCCTGGACCGTGAGCTGATCGACATCCTGAAAGGCCGGAAATACGATTCGCGCTGGGAAAAGTTCAGCGCGGAGTCGAAGATCGAAGAGAAGATCCTGATTGCCAAGAACGCCAACCTGTATCCCTATAACGCCGATATTGTCATCCTCGATTTTCACGGCAATGTCTATTCCGCTTCGTCCTATTACACCGGCAAGTCCTACCGGGAGATCGCGGCCCAGGATTGGTTCAGGCGCGCCCGGGAGATGAACGGCTATATGCTGTGGATGGCGCCGTCCGGCAGCTATGTCAGCCTGAACGGGGATGACCGGCGGAATATCGCCATGGCCCGTTTGATCAAGGACTCCCGCAGCGGGCGCGGCTACGGCATTTTACTGATCAGCCTGTACCCGGAGATGAAACTGGCGGCCATCTTCAAAACCGAGCAACAGTTGGAAGGGACCCAACTCTTCCTCCTCAACCGGCAGGCCCAAGTGGTGCTGGCGGGAGACCCGGGGCTACTCGGGAAGGATCTGGCGGCCGAGCCCTTCGTCAAGCGGCTCGGCCAGGCCGCCGACGGTTCCTTTGTCTTCGCCGCCGGCCGGCGGAAGACGGTCGTCAACTACCGGACCGTCCCCAAAACCAATTGGACCATCGTCCAACAGGTTCCCTACCGGGTGCTGATGAAAGAGGTTGACCGGCTCCGCTCCTATCATCTCACTATCAATCTGATATTTTTGGGAGCATTGCTCATTGTTTCCGCCTTCATCTCCTGGACCATCACCCATCCGCTGCACCGGCTCAGCCTGTTGATGCAGCAGGTCCCCAAAGGCAACTTCGCGGTGCGGGCG
Source organism: Hydrogenispora ethanolica (assembly GCF_004340685.1). NCBI lineage: Bacteria > Bacillati > Bacillota > Hydrogenispora > Hydrogenispora ethanolica. The sequence goes on from NZ_SLUN01000034.1 coordinate 60,019, forward strand.
GACATCCGCGGCCGGGATGAGGTGGCGCAGTTGGGGGCGAGCTTTAATGTCATGGTGCAAGAGATTGCCGTGTTGATCCAAAAATTACAGGAGGCGCAGGCCATGCGGGAACAAGCGCGCTTGGAGGCGTTGCAGGCTCAGATCAATCCCCATTTCCTTTTTAACACGTTGAACGATATTAAGTGGCTGGCCACGTTGAACGGCGCCGCCAATGTCAGCCAGATGATCGCCGCCCTGGGCAAACTGCTCGAAACGACCGTGGGCCGTTCCGATGCGCTGATCCCGCTGTCCGAGGAGATCCAATGTATCGAGAGTTACGTGCTGTTGCAAAAGATGCGCTACGGCAATAAATTCGAGATCCGCTACGAGATCGCTCCGCCGCTGCTGGATTACCGCGTGCCGCAGCTGGTATTGCAACCGCTGGTCGAGAACGCCATCATCCACGGTTTCGAGGATATGGACAGCGGCGGCGAGATCACCATCACCGGTTACTGCCGGGAGGACCGGACCTATATCGACGTGACCGACAATGGCAAGGGAATCGCCGCCGCCAAGATCGAGCAGTTGCTGGAGGCGGAGAACCGCCAGAAAGGCCGCTTCAACAATGTGGGCTTGCGCAATGTCAATGAACGGATCGCCTTGTATTTCGGGAAGCGTTACGGGCTGACCGTGGCGAGCCGGGAGGGGTCGGGCACGCGGATCCGGTTGTGCCTGCCCGCAGTGGAGGAGGAGACGGCATGTTCAAGCTGATGATCGTGGACGACGAGATGCTGGTGCGGATGGGCCTGAAGACCACTATCGACTGGCCGAAGCTGGGCTTTCAGATCGCCGGGGAGGCCGATAACGGCTTGAAAGCCCTGGAGATCGCCCGGTCGATCCGGCCGGATCTGGTGCTGACCGATATCCGCATGCCGAAGCTGGACGGCTTGGGCCTGATGAAAGCCTTGAAAAAAGAGCTGCCGCGGACCAAAATTCTCATTCTCAGCTGTTATCAGGATTTCGATTATGTCCGGGAGGCACTGCAGCTCGGCGCGCTGGACTATATCCCGAAACTGTCGATGCAGGTCGAAGAGCTTGAGCAGGTGTTTCAGCGGGCCAAGGCAGTGTTGGAGGAAGAAGCGGAGCAGGAACGGATGGCCGACGCCGGCTGGGAGCCGGAGCGTTACCGCAGCCTCCGGGAGATGCAGGGATGCTTCTTTCAAGATTTGTTAAAAGCGGGGCTGACCGGGGCGGATCTTGCGGAGCGCTTGACCCGCCTCAAATTGCGTCTGGCGAAGTCTGGCCGGTACGGCGCGGTCTGTCTGCGGGTCGACGATCTCCGCGCCATCCGCCAGCGGAATGGCGGGACCGGACTGGCGCTCCTGGAAAGCCCGCTCTTGAATATCATCGATGAGGCGTTCGAAAACAGCGGACTGCGCGGGAATGTCTTCATGGGCCGGGAAGGGGAATTCGGATTGGTCTTCAGTTTCGCCGAGGGAACGGAGGCCGGGAGCATTCCGGAGGAACTGGGCCGGTTTTGCGGGCATTTGCGCGAAACCATCCAGTTATATTTCAATCTTTCGGTTTCCTTCGGCATCGGGCCGGTTGCGTCCGACCTGCTGCAACTGAAGGAAATATACAACCAGGCGTCCGAGGCCGCCGGGTACCGGCTTTATCAGGGGAAGGGGAGCGTAAACTTTTTTCGGGAAGAGGGCTTCGCCGTCGAGCCGCTGCTGGACGCGGAGCAGGAGCAGAACCTCCGCGAGCTTTTGGAGAGCGGCCGGTGCGCCGAAGCGGAGTCACTGGTGCTGGGACTCCTCGATCGGGCATCATCCGGGGCGGTCAAACCTCCCATGCTGCTCCGCCAGGAATTGCTGGAAGTGATCCTCACCTTCTCCCGAGTGTTGAAACAGTACGGCGGCCGCCTGGATCAGCCGCCAGCGCCGCCCGGCGGCGATCCGATGATCGTATTGGCCGAAGTGGAGACCCTCGGCGACTGGAAACTGTGGTTTCATGATTTCGCGGCTTGGTTCGGCCATCGTCTGAACGAGCTGAAAGCGCAACGGTTCGGCCGCGAAGTGAGCCGGGCGCTGGAATATATCAACCGCCATTACGCGACTGAGCTGAAGTTGGGGGAGATCGCCGACCAAATCGGCATGAATGAGACGTATTTCAGCCATTTGTTCAAGAAAGAAACGGGCGCCAACTTCACCGATTACGTGAACGGCCTGCGGATCGAAAAAGCCAAGCAACTCTTGCGCAACAGCACCGACAATATCTACGAGATCGCCGCGACGGTCGGCTACGCCAATGTCAGTTATTTCAGCAAAGTGTTCAAGCAGATCGTCGGGATCAGTCCGGCCGAGTATAAAAAGGGCCTCAATATCAAATGAAAGAAGTTTTTAAAGCGGTTTACGGCGAAAAGCCGACCGTGGACTGTCCAACGGTAGCGTTTCTTTATCTTTTAAAAGCGTTGTGATAAACCCTGTCCGAAGGCCAGGGTGAACACAAAAGCTCAGAGAAGCAAGTGATAAAGTCGATTTTTAATCCTTTGAAAGAATGATTTCCGAATTTGAGGACTTTATCACATGGCTTTTAAAACTAGGGGAAAACCGGTCCCAACTCATCGAAGTGTTTCATGAATGGCGGCCGATATAAAAATAGTGACAGGGAATCTAAGAATAATGCAAAAGAGCGGATCCGATCGATCAGACGGATCCGCCGGTTTTTAAAATCCTAAAAATATGACAACGATGCAACAAATGAGTTAATTCCGGGTTAAGCTCCGATCCCCTACAATAGAGAAAAGAGCAAACAAGCTCAGGAAGGAATAAAAGGAGGGGTAGTTGTTGGGTAAGTTGGTTCGTACCTTATCATTCTGGATGTTGCTGGTGATCTTTTTCGGAATCTCCGTCTTCGGCGTCGCCGCCGCCAAGAAAGCCGTCAAACTGGTGGTATGGGGCGGCGTTCCGGCCGAGAACGGTCCCGGCGCCCTGGTCGAGCATTGGAACAGGACCCACCCCGGGATTCAGGTCGAATATGTCCGTTTCGTCAACGATGACTCCGGTAACACCAAGCTGGACGTGGCCTTGTTATCGGGCGAGCAGATCGACGCCTTTTTCACCTACGGCGTGCCGTATATGGTGAAACGGATCGAGGGCGGCATGGTCATGGATCTCTCCGGTTTGGGAGCGGATTCGTTCGTCCGGTCCAACATCGGAACCGACGGCATCTTCCGCTGCAATGGCAAGTTGTATAGCGTTCCCACCACCAAGGAACCGGTGTACATGATGGTCAACAAGGCCATGTTCGACAAGGCCGGACTCAAAGTCCCGGCCAGCTGGACCTTTGACGAGTTCCGCCAGATCTGCAAAAAGTTGACGGTGACTGAGGGCGGCAAAACCCGGTACGGATTATTCGCCACGCCCAGCGTCAATCCGTCGGTCAGCACCAATCTGGACCTGGCCCGGATCATTTTGGGCAACAATTACTGGTACAAGGCGGAGGGAAAAGCCGCCAACTTTGACAACGCGGCGCACCGCCTGAACGCCCAATTCTATTACGATCTGATCTTCACCGACAAATCCGCCTTCCCGTACTCGGAGATCTTATCGCGCAAACTGCAAGTCTATGCGCAGGATTTATTCTTGAATCAGGAAGCGGCGATGATGCCCTCCGCCCCTTGGCTGTTACGTTACGTCAAGGATACCGCCAAATACCCGCACGAATGGGTGACCTCGTTCGCGCCGATGCCGGTGCCGGACAAGAAGAGAAAATATTACAACCCCGGCGCCTTGAACAACTGGATCCTGATGAACAGCAAGACCCGGTATAAGAAGGAAACCTGGCAGTTCATGAAGTATTGGGCCACCGAAGGCGCGGCCAAGTATATGCTGGCTTCGGGCAAGATCCCCACTTGGAAAAAGGTCGACTCCAAGATGGTGACCTCCGGCATCTTCAGCGGTTATGAGAAACTCTTCGATATGGACGCCTTCCGCCGGGTGGTGCTGGATCCCCACATCCGCTACACCTTGGATACGGTCACGGTCGCTGCGCCGGAGATCATGCAGATTCTGAAGGAAGAGAGCGATAAGACCTTCCTGAAGGAACAATCGGTGGAGCAACTGATCCAGAAGGTCAAGTCCCGCTCCGATGAGGCTATCAAGAGCGCGAAGTAACGAACTAATGTAAGTACCGCGGAGGATAGACCCAAAAAAGTCTATCCTCCTTCTTTAAAGCGTTGTGATAAACCCCGTCCGAAAGGTCGGAGTGTTCACAAAAGCTCAGAAAAGCAAGGGATAAAGTCGGTTTTAAATCCTTTTGCAAAAATGATCCTCTAGATTTCAATTCAAAAGACTTTATCACATGGCTTTCAGAAGGAGTGAGATGATGGCTTCAGCAATTCATCCCGGAACGGCCGTCGACGCGGCGGCCCTGAACGCCCGGGCGGCCCGCCGCCGCGCCTGGCAACGGAATATTACCGGCTATCTGTTCGTCGCCCCCAACTTGATCGGATTTCTCCTCTTTACCCTGGCGCCGGTCCTGTTTTCCCTGGTGGTCGCCTTCTCGGACTGGAACCTTTTCAAGGGGATCGGCGGCATGGAGTTTGTGGGCTGGCGGAATTTTACCGCTCTGTTCCATGACGTCTGGTTCATCGATTCGTTGAAGAACAATCTGTTTTATACCATGGCCACCATTCCGGCGTTGATGATCCTGTCACTCGTCGTGGCGGTGATCCTCAATGATAGGGTTTACGGCCGGGTGATCATCCGGGCGATGTTCTTCATCCCCTATATCGCCAATATCGTGGCCATCTGCGCCGTCTGGCTCCTGCTCTACAACCCGGCGCACGGCGTGATCAACCAGTTCCTGACGGGCCTGGGGATCGCCAGTCCCCCGCAGTGGCTGGCCAGCACCCAGTGGGCGCTGCCGGCGATCATGATCATGACCATCTGGGGGGGGATCGGCTACAATTCGGTGCTGTATATGGCGGGGCTGCAAAGCATCCCGAGGAGCCTCTACGAATCGGCGGAGATCGACGGCGCCAGCGCCTTCGGGAAGCTGTGGCACATCACCATCCCGATGCTCTCGCCGACCATCTTCTTTCTGCTGATCACCAATATCATCTATTCGTTCCAGGTGTTCGGCCCGATCAACATCCTGACCCAGGGCGGTCCCGGACGGGCCACGACCGTGATTGCGTATTACATCTATCTGAGCGGCTTCCGGTACTTCAAGATGGGACCCGCCTCCGCCATGGCCTGGTTCCTGATGATCGTGATCTTCGGGGTCACGCTGGTGCAATGGCGCGGCCAGAAAAAATGGGTCAATTATTGAGCAGGGTTAGGTGATGATCGGATGAAATTGCTGCGAAACTTCTCGGCAAGGCTGCCCTTTGGCAGCAACGCCGGACGCAAAGTCGCCTTCAAGTCGCTGGGCACCGTGATCATGGCCGTTTTGGGCCTGGCGATGCTAGTGCCGTTTTTCTGGATGATCTCGACCTCGCTGAAGATTCAGGGGGATGTCTATAAGTTTCCGGTGGAATGGTTCCCGAAACTGCCGCAGTTCGGCAATTATAAAACCGTCTGGCTGGATCAGGATCCGCCCTTCTTCATTTACTACTGGAATTCCATCAAGATCGCGGTCATCTGCGTCATCGGCGATCTGATCACCAGTTCGCTGGCTGCTTACGCCTTCGCGCGGCTGCAGTTCAAGGGGAGAGATCAGCTGTTCCTGCTCTACCTGGTGACGATGATGATCCCGTTCCAGGTGCTGATGGTGCCACAATTCATGCTCTTCCGCTGGATGGGGATTTACAACACCCATTGGGCGCTGATTCTGCCGCGGCTGTTCACGCCGCTCGGGACCTTTCTATTGCGCCAGTATTTCCTGACCGTCCCCTTCGAGCTGTCGGAGGCGGCCCGGGTGGACGGGGCCAGCGAGTTCCGGACCTTCTGGCAGATCGTGCTGCCGCTGGCCAAGCCGGCCCTGGCCAGCCTGGCGATCCTCTCCTTCGTCTGGCGCTGGAACGATTACGAAGGGCCATTGATCTTTTTGACCAACCGCCAGCTGTATACGGTGCCCCTCGGCCTGACCAACTTCATCGACGAGGCCGGCAACCAGCAGGACACGCTGATCATGGCCGCTTCGGTCTCGGCCTTCCTGCCGATCCTCATCGTCTTCCTGCTCGGCCAGAAGTACTTCATCGAGGGGATCACCGCCGGGAGCGTCAAGGGATGACCCAGGCCGGTTCACAAATTGGAGGAGGTTGCCATGAAATATTATACTGAGCCGGCGCGGCGGATTCCCATCGTGGATGAGGCCGACGTGCTGGTGGTCGGGGGCGGCCCGGCCGGATTCGCCGCCGCGGTAAACGCGGCCCGCCAGGGCGCCCGGACCTATCTCTTCGAACAATCGGGCGCGGTGGGCGGCGTCGCCACCACCGGGCTGATGAGCCACTGGACCGGCAATACCCGGGGCGGTTTTTATGAGGAACTGCTGGAGCGGGCGAACGACTGGCGCGGCGACGAAACGGCGTTGCGCTTGCGGAACTGGCCGGCCCGCCAACTGATCAATCCCGAAAAACTGAAGACTGTGATGCTGGAGCTGCTGGAGGAAGCCGGGGTCATCCTGCGGCTGTATAGTTTCGCCAGCGCGCCGCTGCTGGAGGGAGACCGGGTGGCGGGGGTGATCACCGAGAGCAAGTCGGGCCGGGAGGCCTGGCGGGCCAAGGTGACGGTGGACGCCTCGGGCGACGGCGACATCGCCGCCCGGGCGGGCGTGCCCTTTCATAAAGGCCGGGAGAGCGACGGCAAGATGCAGCCGATGACGCTGATGTTCAAGGTGGCCGGAGTCGACACCGCGCGGGCGGTCTTCCCCAATCAATTCGAGGAGACTTTCCCGGTGCCGGCCGGCGATCTGCAGCGGCTGGGCCGGGAGCAGCTGCCGCCGCCCGCCGGGCACGTGCTGCTGTACCAGACGACCCTGCCCGGCGTGGTCACCTGCAACATGACCAATTGCACCGGGGTGGACGGCACCAGCGCCGCCGACCTGACCCGGGCCGAGGCACTCTGCCGCAAGCAGATCGACCGGATCGTCCGGTTCCTGCGGGAGTATGTCCCGGGATTTGAAAATTGTTTCTTGATCAGCTCGGCTTCCCAGATCGGGGTGCGGGAGACCCGCCATTTTCAGGGCGAGTACACTCTGACCGAGGAGGATGTGCTGGCGGCCTGGATCTTTCCGGACTGGGCGGTCACCAGGGCCCATTTCAACTTCGACGTGCACGGCCTGGACGCGAGCGGCCTGGACCCCACCGGCGCCCAAGCGGGGTTCCGGCAAACGCAGGGCTACACCATCCCGTACCGCTGTTTCGTCCCCCAAAAGGTCGATCAGCTCCTCCTGGCCGGCCGGAACATCTCCGGCACCCATCTGGCCCATTCCAACTTCCGGGTGATGCCGATCTGCGTCAACATGGGGCAGGCGGTGGGGATCGCCGCCGCGCTCTGCGCCAAGGCAGGGATCCGGCCGCGCGATCTGGAGGTCCGGGAGTTGCAGGCGATCCTGCAGGCGCAAGGGGTATGTCCCTGAAGATTGTGCAGCTGGAAACGTTTGATGGTGAACTCAAGTCTCAAAACCGCGAGCCGAAAGCAAGCGGTTTTGTTTTTTCTATTTTAAAAGCGTTGTGATAAACTCTGTCCGAAGGCCAGGGTGAACACAAAAGCTCAGAAAAGCAAGTGATAAAGTCGTTTTTTAGTCCATTGAAAGGATGATTTCCGAATTTGAGGAC
>NZ_SLUN01000035.1 GCF_004340685.1 Hydrogenispora ethanolica
TACTATACACTTTCCGTTCTTTGACCACTACACTCAGCTCCTTAGTTCTTTATTCTACCCTTTAACTGAGTGTCTGGCAATTCGGGTAAAAGTCATCCCTTACAAGGATGGTTCTCATCCTAACAAGGATGAAGAATATCCTAGTTGGACGGAAGATCATACCTGACACGAGAGGGGATAGACTGATATATTAGGGAGCCGGGATGAGGATTCGATGGAGCCGGACAACCGGACGCGCCGGCGGAAATAGAATGTGGCCGTTCGTCCGTCCTGGACCTTTCTATTCAAAAGCCGAACGCCAACGCGCCGCCGTCCACCGCAAAATCCTGTCCGGTGATGTACCGGGCGGCGTCGCTCACTAAAAACAAGGCCATCGCCCCGATATCCGTGGGTTCGCCGAACCGGTGCAGCGGCATCCGATTCAAAATCTTCTCCCGCCGCTCTTCATCCATGACCCGCAGCGCCATCGCCGAAGGGAACCAGCCCGGGGCAAGCGAGTTTACCCGGATGTTGTCGCCCGCCCACTCCACCGCCAACCCGCGCGTCAGCCCGATCACCGCCGCCTTCGACGAACAATAAGGCGTCACTTCCGAAAATCCCAGATGCCCGGCCATGGAGGAGATATTAACGATCCGCCCGACATGCTCCGATCGTTTCAAATAAGGGTAGACGATCTGCGACAGATGAAATACCGCGTCCAGGTTGACCTCATGGATTCGCTCCCACAGATCGGCCGGAAATGACTCGGCCCTGGCACGATGAGTCATCCCGGCGTTGTTGACGAGAAAGTCGATCCGGCCCGTTCCGGCGGCAATCTCGGCCACGATTCGCTCTACTTTCGGCCGGTTGGTGACATCGGTTTGAATGCTGATGATCCGGTCATCCGCCATGACGCTGGCAAGAGCCGGAGTCCGGCTCAAGTCGTAGATCCGGGCGCCGGCCGCCGCCAATGTCTTGGCGATGGCTAGACCCAGACCGCTGGATCCTCCGGTGACGATCCCCACCCGACCCTCCAATGAAAATAACTCTTCCAGCGCAGCCGCGACTCTTGATTCCAAAACAATTCTCCCCTTTCAAAGCGTTGTGATAAACCCCGTCCGAAGGTCAGGGTGAACACAAAAGCTCAGAGAAGCAAGTGATAAAGTCGATATTTAAACCTTTTCAGGCTGAACTGATTGGAAAGAGACTTTATCCCATGGCTTTTAAAAGCGTTGTAATAAACCCTGTCCGAAGGCCAGGGTGAAGATAAAAACTCAGAAAAGCAAGTGATAAAGTCGTTTTTTAGTCCATTGAAAGGATAATTTCCGAATTGAAGGACTTTATCACCTGGCTTTTACATCAAAATCATTCGCTCATTCCAGGACCCGATACGATACACACTGCCGCTCAATCAACTCCCAATCGAGCTCTACTCCGATTCCGGGTCCCTCGGGAACCGTGATCATTCCTTGACCGTCGATGGGCAGCCTTCCTTTCATCGGGAATTGAAAATGGTCTTCCGGAACGAAGTATTCAAAATAATCGCAGTTCCGGATGGCGCAGGTCACGTGCAGATTGACCATATCCATATAATTCATGGTAGTGGTATGAATCTCGCAGCGCAGTCCGAACGCTTCGGCCAAATGAGCGATCTTCAAGGTCCCGGTGACGCCGTTCTTCCAGGAGACATCAGCCCGAACAATATCAGCGGCATGGCCGGCCACCGACTGCGCCACGCCCCAATGGCAGCCGCGCGTGGTTTCGGTGGCCGCCACCGGAATGTCCAGGCTCCGGCAGAGTTCCTGGTATTTGTACAGCTCGAAGTCGCGGAACGGCTCCTCCAGCCAGACATAGTTTAATTTTTCAAGCTGCCGGCCGACCTTGATCGCCTCATCCAGACTGTATTCGGCCACTGGATCGCTGAAGAGCAGACAGTCGTCTCCCACTCCTTCACGCAATGCCTGATGCACCCGAAGATCGATTTGAACCGGTCCGGGCGGATGGGCCTTATACGCCTTGATCCCTTGAGACTGATAATATAACGCTTCCCGGACGTAATCATCGACCGTGGCGTGAAATAAGCCGCTGGCGTATACCGGAACCTGTCTTCGATACGCTCCCAAATACCGGTATAGCGGCAGCCCTGCCGCCTTGGCCGCGATATCCCATAACGCCACGTCCACCGGGCCGGTCAGATAGACGGGAAAAAAAGTCAAGTGCCGGTCGATATTCCAAAGTTCCTGCCAGATCGCTTCCCGGTCGTATGGATCCCGGCCGACCAGGATCGGGGCCACATTCTCCTGCAACAGGGCTTCCGTTACGACTCCCGAACGGGCCGCCAATGCGGTCGCGAGTCCTTCAATCCCGCTATCGGTGGTAATTTTAATGACTATCACATCCCACGGCATGTTGCTCTTGCCCTGCCGTTTCCGGTCGAACAGGCACTGATCCCGTTTGACCCACCAGGTCTCAACTTTTACGATTTTCACAGTCATTTCTCCCTTCATGCCGATGAAACAGCCACGTCCGCCGGAACGGCGGGCTTTTCCGGCGGCCTTTTATCCCTTCAGAGCCCCTTCCATCAGCCCTTTTTCAATAAAATAATTCTGCATGCTCAAAAAGACGATCAACAAGGGGATCAGGGTCAGCGTAATCACCGCGCACAATGTCCCATATTGCCAGGAAGCGGCCTCATCCCGCAAGAAGGTGATCCCCACCGCCAAAGTCTGCGCAGCCGGCGAACTGGTAAGAGTCCGGGCAAACATGAATTCGCCCCAAACATTAATGAAAGCGAAGATCAGCACCACTGCCAGGCCCGGCCGGGACAACGGCAGCATTACCTTGGACCAGACCTGATAGAAGTTGCACCCGTCGATCCAGGCCGATTCGGCGATCTCATTGGGAATATTGATGAATATCCCACGCATTACGAAGATCGACATCGGCAGGTTGATGGCGATGTATGGCAGGATTAACCCCAGATGCGAGTCAACCAGTCCAGCCCGGTTTTCCATGATATAAATCGGAATCAAATAAATCGCATACGGTAAGGTCAGAATGATCATGATAAACATCAGATATATTTTCTTACCAAAAAAATCCAGTTTGCCAAAAGCATATCCCATCATCGCGCTCAACAGAACCGTCCCCGCCACACTCCAAAAGGTGATCGAGACCGTATTCCAGAAGAAATTGACGAACTCTTTCATCTGAGTCAAAACTTTCACATAATGCTCCAGTGTAACCACGGTCGGCAAGATAATGATCTGGCTCGAATAGATCTCCTGGTTGGTTTTGAGCGATGTGAACAACGTCCATAAAAACGGCACTAAAAACAGGAATGACAGCGTCAGAAGCAGCAGGAAAATGATTCCTCGGGCGAGGGAGAATGGCGCTTTCATAGCATGGCCTCCTTATTCGGCGCGGCTTAATTTCATATTTAACAACGACAGGATCAAAATAATGGCTCCCATCACATAAGCAATGGCTGAAGCATAGCCCATTTCGTAAAACTTAAATGCATTTTCCCAAGTGTACTGATAAAGAACCAGCGTCGACGTTCCCGGGCCGCCTTGAGTCATGATAAACGGTTGCTCAAAAACTTTGATCGATTGAATAATTGCCCAGATCCCGCAGATCACAAAACTTTCTCGCAGGTTGGGGAGGGTGATGCGCCACGCTTTCTGGAACTCCGACGCCCCGTCCACGGTGGCGGCTTCGTATAATTCCCGGGGAATGCTTTGCAACCCCGCTAAAAACAGCACCACCAGCATTCCCATGTATTTCCACAAGCTGACCCCAACCAGGCTCAGCATGGCCCAGTGTTCGTCGCCCAACCAGTTTTTGGTCAGAAAACCCAAACCGAGCAGGTCACTTAGGAAAAAATTCAATAACCCGTAATTCTGATGCAAGATCCATTGGAATACGATGCCGGTCAGAGACAGCGGGATCACCACCGGCAGAAAAATGGAGGTACGAAAGAACCCGGACCACGGCACCCGCTTGTCCAGAATGATCGCGACCAATAACGATAAAATCATTACCGCCGAGAAGAAAAGGGCGCTGAAAAACATGGTGTTTGCGAATGCGGCGGTAAAATAATTGTCAGTCAGCATTTTGGCGTAATTTTGAAACCCGTTGAAAACCGGCTTGGTGTCGAAGGCGAAGTTGTATGAGCAAAAACTTAAATGGAGCGAGTAAAACAACGGATAAATCATGAAGACGAAGATAAATAGGAACCCGGGCATCAAAAAAAAGTAACCGGGAATTTGCCGCTTCAACCATTGCCGGACTCCGGAATTGGGGCGGCTCCCCGCTGGCATTGCGTTCATTATTATCACCCCATGGCTTTAACGGGAATCGCGGCCGTTTCCGGCCCGCGATTCCCGTCATAAATTTCGGCGCTCTAATCGTTACTTCAATCCGGTGCTCAGATCCAGTGAGCTGATGGTTCTTTTCAGGTTGCCCAAGGTTTCCTCGACCGATTGTTTGTCGGTCAGGCATTTCTGAATCTCCACCTGCAGGGTCTTGTCAAACTTAGTCCAGTCTTTGTACAGCGGTTCGGCAACACCCCGTTTCACCGTTTCCAGCACCAGCTTCCATTCGGGTGCGATGGCGCTGGAGTAATGGGCCGCCATCGGTGACATCTTGCCGTATTTATTGACCGAATACATCTGGAAGTCCCGGCTTAGAAGCTGTTCCTTGATAAATTGCTTGGCCAGGGTTTGCGCACGCGAGACCTTGGGAATGACGATTCCGTGCATGTACACCACTGACCCGCGCCGGTCGGTTCCGGGGAGCGGAATGACCGAGACGTTGGCGGCTCCCAGCAGATCGCCGGCCTCAATCCAACGGGAGGCCGCGCTGATATGCATCGCCACTTTACCCGCTTTAAAATTGCTGCGGCCCGCGTCCATATCGGCGAAAGTGTCGGTGGGGCTGTAGCCGTCCTTGACCAGGCGTTTCCAAATCGATAAAAGCTCTTTCGCTTCCTTGCTGGTGAAATCGATGGTCCGCTTGTCGGACTCATACATGCTGCCGCGCATTCCCTGCAGAGACGCCAGATAGGAATGGGCCATGAAATTGGCGCCCCAGTCGATTGACAAGCCGGTTTGGACCACTTTTCCGTTCTCGATAATCGTCGCCTTTTTGGCAAACTCGTATAACTCGTCCCAGGTGGCCGGAATTCTTACATTACCGGCTCCATCCACCAACCCGGCGTTTTTCATTAACTTCTTATTAACCACGATGGACATTACTTCGCCGAGAAGCGGCAGCATATACTGGGTGCCTTCAAAATTGCCCATTTCCAAAAATACCGGGGAAAAATCATTTTTCTGCAATTTTCTGTCGAAAAAACCTTTATCGAAGTTGATGATGTAATCTCTCGCGGCAAAGATCACCGCTTGCGACGAGAGCGGCCCCAACACCAGATCGCAATTGGTTTTGCCCTGGGACCATTGCAAGACGTAAGTGGTGGCGTCGGAATTGTCAACCTTGTCGAAAGTGACCTTGACGCCGGGATGAGCCTTGGAGAATTGCTCTGCGGCTTCGGTAAGCCGGTATTTACCGAACAGCCACGCCTGAGCGCTGATCCGAAGCTCCTTGGGGGCCGCCAAACCCAACGTCCCCAATGCCGCGCAGAGCATTGCCACGATTAAAGTCGCGGCGATGACCCGTTTGGGATTTCTTTGCATCTTTCATTCCTCCCTTTTATTGATACACGGTGAATTTTCACCGCAATTCTATCTGTAGCCATGGGGCTCCCACTTCCCGGTCGGGGCGGACTCGTCCTCCCGTCCCTAAAATCCAATTAATGCTCCTCCGTCCACCGGCAAGACAATGCCGTTGACGAACGAGGCGGCGGGAGAAGCCAGATAAACACCGGCCCAGCCGATATCTTCGGACTTGCCGAATCGGGCCATGGGCGTTCGTCCCAGAATCTTGTTTTTCCGTTCCGGATCCCCATTCAATGCCTGATGCAGCATAGGGGTTTCGATCCAGCCCGGCGCGATGCCGTTGACCCGGATCCCGTACTCTGAAACCTCGGTAGCCAATGTCCGGACCATGCCCAAATACCCCGACTTGGCGCAGGAATAGGCGATCACATAGGGCTGTCCGATGAACGCAGTCATCGAGGCCTGAAAGATGATGTTCCCTTTCCCCTGCGCCTTCATATATGGAATCACCGCCCGCGACAGGGCGAACGCCCCCATCACATGCACGTCGATGACTTTCCGGAAATCGGCGTCGGTCGTCTCCTCGATCGGTTTTTTGCAATGAACCCCGGCATTGTTCACCAAAATCGTAACCGGCCCCAGCGTCTCGACCACTTCCCGGACGAAGTCCCCGGTCCGCTCGGTAGCGACAATGTCAAACCGTCGGTAATGAGCTTGCGGTCCCAGCTCTTCGCAGACTCGGCGGCCGGTCTCCTCATCCTCCAGCCCCACCAGAACCACTTCCGCGCCGGCGCTGACGAAACAGCGCGCCATGGCGTGGCCGAGGCCGGTGGTTCCTCCGGTGATCAGCGCCCGTTCGCCCTTCAGGCTGAACATTTCTTGATAGTCCTTCATGAGTTGCACCTCTTTGTTGATGTTTCCAAATTTTGATATTTATAGGGGATATAATATTCCTTGTGCCTCAGACGCTCGGCTTTGGTCGGCCGGCCGGCGCAGGCTTCCATCACGGCTTCGAGCAGTTCGGCGGCGAGTTCCGCCAAGGTTTTCTCGCCGCTGAGCGCCGGCCCGGCGCAAAAATCCAGATCATCCTCCATCCGCCGATAGGTGCGTTGGTTGCCAGTAATCTTGAGCACCGGCGCGACCGCGTTCCCCACCACCGTGCCCCGGCCGGTCACTAAAAACAGCAGTTGCGCGCCGCAGGAAGCCAGCACCGTCAGCCCCTCGTTGTCATTGGGATTGGTATAGCCGAATCCCATCCAATAAGGGTCGGGCGTGCTGTCCAGCAGCCACAGTCCCTTGCATTCCGGCCGCTGGGATGCTTTCAGCACCCCCTCGATGGGCCGGGAACCGCTTTTGGCCAGCGCTCCCATGCTCTTCTCCTCGATGGTGCTCAGCCCGCCCGCGAAGTTTCCCGGCGAAACTGAGAACTGGCGCACCGACTTGCAATACTCCAGCGCCTTGTCATAGGTGGCACCGATCTCCCGCCGGGCCCAGTCGGTCCGGCCCCTGGCCGTCAACTGCTCCCGCAGGCCGACCGCCTCGACGATCTCTTCGAAGATCGCGGTGCCGCCTGAGTCCACCAGCAGATCGAAGCATTTACCGACCACCACATTCCCGGCCAGTCCCGAGGTGAAGTCGGAGCCGCCGCATTCGGCGCCGATGATCAGATCGGCCAGGCCCATCGTTACGCGGACCGACTCGGCGGCTAACCGCTTCAAGAAATCCCGCACGATCTCCCGGCCCCGCGCCACGGATCCCGGAGTGCCGCCGCTCTCTTGAATCAGCAGCCACGCGCCGGGTTTGCCTGCTTCCCCGGCTTTCCGGGCCAAGCGGTCGGCCTGAATGTATTCGCAGCCCAGGCCCACCGCCAGCACCGCTCCCACATTGGGATGGCGGATCAGGGCCAGCAACATCCGGACGGCGTACTCATTGTCAGTGCAACCTTGGAAACCCACCACGTCCACGTCATCCTCGGGAAAGTCCGCCCCAATCGCCTTGGCGACGAATGAAGCGCATTCCACAGTATAGATCACCAACACTTTGTTCCGGATTCCCTTGGACCCGTCTCGACGCAAAAACCCCTGCCAGCTTCGAATGGGATCGCTCATCATCGCTGCTCCTCGGCCATTTTTTTACTTGTAGCGCGTGTCCGTCGGCGCTCCGGTCTCCGGATCCAGCGTGGACGAGCGCGCGTCATAGCGGCTGCGGCAGTTGTGCAGGTGCACCCATTCGCCCGCGCCGATAAGCCGGGTGGCCTCTCCGATGGCGATCCCGTATTTGATGATCGCTTCTCCGGCGCCGATGGGCCGGTTGGCCAATTTATGCCCGTTTTTGATCGGCGCGGCGATCGCAATCGCCGGATAGGCCGGTCCGCCGGTTACTTTCACCCATCCCGGCTCCAGATCGGAGAGGGCCGTGCAGACATTGTCCGCCGCTTCAATCTGAAAACACGTCTGGTGAAACCGGTCCGCCATTTACATCGCCTCTTCCCCGGAAAAATAACGCCGCGCGTTATGAAAGCAAATATCCTCCACCATCTTCCCCATCCGGTCCAGGTCGCGCGGGGCCCGGCCCGACTCGATCCAGCCTCCCAGCAAATTGCAGAGGATCCGCCGGAAATACTCGTGGCGGGGATAGGATAAGAAGCTTCTGGAATCGGTGAGCATCCCCACGAACCGGCCGAGCAGCCCCAGATTGGCCAGGGCCTGCAATTGCCGGAGGATCCCGTCTTCCTGATCATTGAACCACCAGCCCGAGCCGAACTGGATCTTCCCCGCTACCCCGCTGCCCTGGAAATTGCCGATCATCGTCGCCACCACCTCATTGTCGCTGGGGTTGAGACAATAAAGGATCGTCCGCGGCAGCTCATCACGCTGATCGAGCGCGTCCAGCAACAGGGCCAGGGGCTTGGCGAAGGGCCGGTCGCCGATGGAATCGAACCCGAACACTCCTTGCATCCGGGTGTTATTGAAACGCAGCGCGCCGATATGCAACTGCATCGCCCAGTCCAATTCGTGATAAAGCCGGCCCAGAAACAGCAGGGTCTCGGTTTGGAATGCCTCCGCCGCCGCTTGGGAGATCTCCCCGCCGCGCATCCGCCGGCGGAACGTCTCCGCCAGCGCGCCGGGGTCAGCCCGTTCGAAAACAACCTCATCCAAGGCGTGATCCGAGAGCTGGCAGCCCCGGGCGTGGAAGAAACGAGCCCGTTCCTCCAGCGCCTCCAGAAACCGGTGATAGGAATCATGGATCGCGATCCCGGCCGACTCCGCCAAGCGCTCCACCCAGTCCGGAAATTCGTCCGCCGCGATGGCCAGGGCGCGGTCGGGCCGGAAGGCCGTGGACACCCGGACCTGAAAATCGAAATCCTCCCAGATCTTTTGATGGCTCGACAGCGTATCCAGCGGATCCTCGGTGGTCATTATGGTATGCACGTTGGAGCGGCGGAGCAGATTCTTGACCGAAAACGCCTCGGTGGCCAACAGCGTGTTGCATCGCTCCCAGATCGAGGCCGCACTGTTCTCGTCGAGCAGGTCCCGAATACCGAAATACCGTTGCAATTCGAGATGGGTCCAATGATACAGCGGATTGCCGATACAATACGGCACCGTCGCCGCCCAGGCCCGGAATTTCTCATCATCCGGCGCGTTGCCGGTGACGAACCGCTCGTCAATCCCATTGCTTCGCATCGCCCGCCATTTGTAATGATCGCCGCCCAACCAGATCTCAGTCAGGTTGGCGAAGCGCCGATCGACGGCGATCTCCTCCGGCGGCAGATGACAGTGGTAATCGTAGATCGGCAACTTGGCGGCATAGCCGAAATACAGCTCGCGGCCGGCCGCGTTGTCCAGCAAAAAATTTTCGTCCAAAAATTCTCTCATGGCATGCTCCCGTCGTCACTGATTTCCAGAGGTCCCCCACGGGTACTCCGGCTACAAGATCCCGAACTGCTTAAACGCGTCGGTACTGGACATGCCGTTCTCGATCGCCCGGCGCACCACCTTTTCGCCGCGCGCCTTCTCCAGCGCTAGCGTGATCACGTCCGCCTCCAGCTCCGACGGGATAATTAACACCCCGTCCTGATCGGCGAAGACCAGATCGCCCGGACGGACCTCAACCCCGCCCACCTCAATGGGGCAACGATAATTGAGCACCTGGGTCCGGACTGACGAATCCTGTGCATAACGGCCCCGGGAAAACACCGGCCAATTTTGCTCCAAAACCATGGGCGTGTCCCGGTGGAAGCCGTTGATCACCGCGCCGGCCGCACCCCGTTTCCTGGCGGTGGCAGTCAGCAACTCTCCCCAATAAGCGCAACGCATCTCGCCGCCGCTGGCCAGGTAAACCTCGCCCTCCCGCAACTGGTCCAGAGCCTCCGTCAACAGTCCGAATGGTTTGGCCTGCTGGCCATAGACGTCGATCATTAGCACCGGCATCGCCCGGCCCGCCAGTACCATGCTCTCGCGCAGCGGCTGGATCGGCTGGGGCAGGAACTGATGATATCTTCCTTTTTGGTCGAGGATATCCCCGACCACCGGCGTATACAATTCGCTTTGCATCAGTTGGAAAAGCTCGCGGTCACTAGCCCATTCCGGCATGTTAAATCATCCTTTATTGATTGCTCGTTTACCTAATTGTGTTATAATTATAATATAGCTGTAACAAGATTACATTGCGAATAATTGCTTGAAAATCTATAAAAATTGCGGGAGTTTCCGATGAGCCGGTACTTGTACAAAGTCAACGACGCCTTCCTGCCGAAGTCGAAATTCATCTTGTATACCCCTGGCCCGTCCGCCAAAAGACTACCCTTCCGAGTCACAGCCTGTGGCCATTTTTTCGCTACCGCCGCCTACGAGGTGGAACGGGAAGGGTTGAATAATTGCCTGCTGATCCTCACCGTTTCGGGCACGGGAGAGATCACCTACGCCAACCGGAAATTTCAAGCCCAAAAGGGCCAGGCGTTCCTGATCGATTGCAACGGATATCATCATTACCGGACCGTGGGGGACGAATGGGAGATCCTCTGGGTACGTTTCGACTGCCACCCGGAGATCGATTACCTGCACCTGCTCAATGGCGACTCATTCGAGATGGTTCGGTTTGAGAACACGTCCAAGATTGAAAAAAACATCGAAAAAATTCTCGAATTGACCCAACGCCGCGAGTCGACCGTGGACTTAAGCCTCTCGCATCTGATGAGCAGCCTCCTTACCGAGCTCAGTCTCCGCAAACAGGAGCAGTCCGCCTCGCATCTACCATTGTCGGCTAAAACGATCATCAGCGACGCGAGCGCCTTTCTAGAAGCCCATTTTGCCGAAGAGATCCACATCGGTCAACTCGCCCGGAACTATTTTCTAAGCCAATACGCGTTTATACGCCTCTTCAAAAAACAGACCGGCCTGACACCGTATGAGTATTTGCTGAAGATCCGGATCACCGAGGCCAAGATCCTGCTGGAACGGAGCGACCGCACCATCAATGAAATCGCCGGGCTGGTCGGTTTCAACAATCAGAACAATTTCATCCGCAAGTTCAAGCTACTGGTCTCTACCACGCCATTACGCTACCGCAATCTGAACCGGTGACCTGGGCGGAGTGAAACGGGATTTACGATAAAAAAAGCCTCCGGTATTTGCGTCTTTTTTACTTAACGCAAATACCGGAGGCTTTTTCACGGGTTCATCCCGTGGTCACCAAAATGCCGTCCCGAAGCCGATTACTGAAAAAGCTCAACTCCCCGATACTCAAACCAGTCAAAATCGGCATGATTTTGGCTGGGCCGGCCATTGCTGCTGGTAAACATGCCAAGGTAGGTACCGACAAATCCTCCGGCCACATCGGTGCTGAGCATCCGGCCATCAACCTTCTCGATCAGCGCCTCTCCACAGGCCTCGTCCGCGCCATAATAAAAGCTGTACTCCTGGCCTCGCGCGGTGACTTTCAGATAGAGACAAGGCGAGCCAAAAGCTCGCTCCGCGAGGATCTCCTCTTCCCCGGCGGCGCAACGCACCAGGCGAAGCAGGGGTTGCCCGTCCCGTAAGGAATATTCGAAACGGAAATGATATTGGTTGCTCTGGACCAAGGCCAGGCCGGCGGTTTCCGCTACGCTGCCGGGCCGGAACTCCATTGCCGTGACGGCGACGAAATTCCGGTGTTGCTGCCGCCGCCCCACGAAAGCCGGATTCACCGTTTCCGAAAGTCTCTCGGGTTTGGTCCCAAGCCGCAACATTCCCGGACGCGCCGTAAGGCTCCAGAAGGGTTCCCGGGGCGTCCGGATGAAATTCCAAGTGTCATCGAGCCGGTCCTGATCGAAATCATCGCGGGCCGCCCGGATGGGGACCGGAGCTTCCGGCAGATGGGGCGCAGGATACCGCTCTTCGATCCTCCCGCTGCCCGGGCTGACGATGGGCCATTCATCCTCCCATTGCAACGGGATTAAAAATGTCTCCCGCCCCAGATTGCGATAGTAGCCGCCGTAGGGACGGGAGGCCAGGGCTACCATCCACCATTCCCCATGCTGAGTCCGGACCAGATCGGCATGACCCACATTGACAATGGGATAGGCTTTCCCCAAGTGACGATGGGTCAGGATGGGGTTGGCGGGATTTCCTTGGTAAGGTCCGGTCAGTTGACGGCTGCGGGCGATGGTCACCGCGTGGTGGTAGTCCGTGCCGCCCTCGGCAATCATGAGATAAAACCAATTCCCGATTTGGTAGAGATGAGGGCCCTCGGGCCAGATCGCCTCGCGGAGCGCACCGCGCCACAGCGGATATTTTTCACCGATCAACGCCATTCGGCCGAGGTCCAATTCCTGCAGCCAGATCTCCCAATTACCGAAATAACGCTCGCCCTCCGGCGCCGGCCGCGTACCGACGTAATAAGCCCGGCCGTCATCCGTAAAAAATAACGAAGGGTCGATCCCGGGGGCGTCCGGCAACCAATAAGGCTCCGACCACGGTCCGGCCGGATCGGCGGCGGTGACGACGAAATTGCCGCCTTTGGAGATATTGGTGGAGATCACATAAAAGAGCCCTTGATGATAACGGATCGTCGGAGCAAAGATCCCCTCGGAGTGGCCCACCCCATCCAGATCGAGTTGAGACGGGCGGTCCAGAACATGGCCGAGCTGTTCCCAATGGACCAGATCTCGGCTGTGGAAGATCGGTATCCCGGGAAAATAGGCAAATGACGAAGTCACCAGATAATAATCCTCAGCCACACGGCAGATCGACGGGTCAGGGTAAAATCCGGACAGAATCGGATTGTCGAAAGAAAGATCCGCTGTCATTGTTGGGTTCATGCCTCACCTTTATGCAAAGAATTGGAATCCGCGTTGCGACGCTCCGGAAAATCAACCTTTCAGCGCGCCGGCCAACGTGGTTCCCTCGATAATCTTCTTTCGGAAGATGATATATAAAATTATGGTCGGAGCGGCCGAAATGATCACTCCCGCGGCATACTGCGGGAAATAGTTGGCCCCCATCTGTCCCATGAATTGGGACACGCGCAACTGCAATGTGAAAAGATTCTGCGAATTGAGCAAAATGAGCGAGAGCATGAAATCGCTCCAAGCGCCCATGAAAGTGAGCAAAACCGCCAAGATCGAAGCGGACTTTGTCAAGGGAAGCATGATCCGGAAAAAGATCATCCAGTGCCCCGCGCCGTCAATCTTGGCCGCCTCCATCAGTTCCGCGGGCAGCGTACTGAAGAAAGAACGGTAAATCATAGTCCAAAACGGTATCCCAAACGTGGCGATGGCCAGGAACAAGCCCGGCAGCGTGTTGATCAGCTGCAGCTTGAGATCCAGTTTATACAGAGGAATCAAAACCATTTGCGCCGGCACAAAAAATCCGGCCATCACGACGTAGAATAGCACATTCGTCACCTTGGTGCGGTAGCGGGAAAAAATATAACCAGCCATGGCCGCAGGCGGAACTGTGGTAAGAATGGCGCCCAGACAGACAATGAAGGTGTTGAACATCCCCTGGCCAAGCTTCACCGCTTCCCAGGCGATCTGAAAGTTTTCCAACCGGAACTGCTGCGGTAAATTCCAAGGATGATAGGCAAATTCCAACGGAGTCTTGAATGCGAATAAAAATGGCAAAATCAACGGCAGGATAACCGCGCTCGCCAAAATGATCAGTATCAGGTGAATGACAACCGACGCAAGGCTAGGCCTGTTCTTTCTCGACTCTTCCAAATCCTCCAGCCCGGTCATTTTTAAATCTGGCTGCAATTTCATTCATGGTTCCCCCTTATCGCTTTTTACTCTAGGGACGCTATATAGGTTGAATTAAATTTCTATAGCCGATTTTAGGATTGCAAATCGTAGTAAAGAAATTTATTTCATCCTATCCAACGCCTCTCGCTAGTTCTGCGACTCCCGTTGTAAAGAGAATTGAACGATGGTGAAGGCCAGCGAGAGTAAAAAGATAATCACTCCAATGGCTGCCGCTTTTCCATACTGCCAATTTAGAAATCCTTCACGATACAACGTAATGCCCAAAGTGACCGTGGAAGTCCCGGGCCCCCCAGTGGTAACCATCCAGGGCAGGTCAAAAAGCTTCAGGCTGCCCACCGTGCAGAGGATCGCCTGAATGCGGAGCGCGTAGGATATCTGCGGAACCACAATGTAACGGGCGTATTGCCATTTATTGGCGCCATCAATCACTGCCGCTTCGCGAAGCTCGGCCGGGATCTGCTCAATATTCGCCATGAAATAAATAATGCCGAACCCGATATAAGCCCAGGTAGCCAAAGCAAAAACCGACCAGAAGGCCAGCTTGGGATCGCCGAGAAAGTCAATCCGTTCAAGCCATCCCCAACCTAACGTTTTCGCCAGGGTGACAATAACGCCGGAGTTGGGCTGAAAAATAAACAGCCCCAACATGGCGGTGATGGCCGACGGCAAAACATTGCTCAAGTAATAGACACCGCGCAACCCTTTGATCAAGCGCGTTTTGTAATTGGTACAGGTAAAAGCGATGAAAAAAGCGAGCGGGATTTGAATCACCACACTCCAAAATGCCCATTGAAAGACATGGAGTAAGCCCGCGAGAAACTCTTCGTTCGAGAATAGCTTGATATAGTTGTAAAAACCGATGAATACCTCCTCGCCGAGGCCACTGGCGCGCATCAGCGAGATGCGGAACGTCTCCACGATGGGATAAAACATAAAAATTCCGAGTATCAAGAATGCCGGCAATAAAAGCACAATCTTAAAAATCAGTTCCGACCAGTCAAAGCTCTTTTTCATCGTGTTTTGGGCAGTTGCCATGGATATACCACCCCGATTTTCGTAGTGATGAGTTTTGTTCTGCATTGATTCCGGAGAGAAGATTTTCATCCTCTCTCCGGAATCAATATTACATCCCTATCTGTTGAACAAGGTTTAATACCCGGTTGTTCAACAGACTCCTTATAATTCAAAAAAATTCTTCTGGCATCGCCAATTGAGGAATTGTTACTTCTTTATCGGACCCATGTTTTCTTCGACCAACTCTTCGAATTTGGTAAGCGCTTTTTTCACGTCCGTATCGGGGAGGTAGAAAGTCTGGATGGTAGTATTGATCGGCGTAGAGACCGTGGCGGGAAGATCCTGGTCCCACCAGAACTGTACTCTTTTCGCCTTCCCCAGAACATTGCTGGATGCCATGCCAGTGAGGCGCGTCGGCGGCTTGACACCGGGAACGGAACAAACCCGTCCGGTTTCGGCTTCGCAAGCTTCCACGCTCATCGCATATTTCATGAAACGGACAATGGCGGCTTTTTTCTTCTCGCCGAGCTTCGTGGCTGCGAATCCGACATCCGTCATTCCCATGACATCGCTGACCAAACCTTTGCCGCCCTTCAAAACCGGGACCGCGTAACAACCGATGGTCTGATCGGTCTGCTTCGGATCCGAGTACAGTCCGCACAACCAGGAACCGGAAATTTGCATCGCCGCTTTGCCCGTGGACATCAGCAACTGAGCGTCGCCATAACCTTCAGACAGCGGTTTTGTTCCAAAATACCCTTTTTTGGCCCAGTCCTGATATTTCTGAGCGGCCTGCACAAAAGGAACGGAATCAAACCGGACTTTTCTGTCGACGGCTTGCGGAAACACGTTGCCGCCGTAACGGTTGACCAGGTACATATAGGTGGCGAGGACCGGCCATTGATCCTTGGCGCCCACCGCAAACGGCTGAATGCCTTTGGCCTTTAAGGCATCGGCCACTTTTTCCAGCTCATCAAAGGTGGTTGGCACAGACAGCCCCAGTTCCTTGAATTTCCCCTCGTTCACAAACAAGCCGGCTACTGCGAAAAACGGCGCGACCCCGTATACCCGGCCCTTGTAACTCATCGCCGCTCTGGCAGCGGAGCTGGTTGGGACCTTGGCCAAATCTTTGGTCAAATCCAACAATTTGCCGGCCGCGGCAAACTGACCCATGAAAGAACCGCCCCAGGACTGGAAGATATCCGGGCCCTGGTTATTCGGCAGGGAAACCTTCAACTTATCATTCAAAGGCGAACCCTGGGTGCCGAAAGTAATCCAGTCCAGTTTGATGTCGGGATTTTTGGCTTGGAAATTTTTGAATAAGGCTACAAAATAAGCCGCTTGCGGATTTTGTGTTTCTGTCGGACCGTTAACGCCCCAGACGGTCAATGTTATCTGGGGAGCCGCGTAGACCGGAACCAATAAAGCAATCATCAAAGCCAGTACACAAACCATACAAAACAGTCTGGTGTTTTTCATTTCTTTATTTTTCCTCCCTTTCAAATTTGTCCGAATCGCTCATTACGTAAGCCAATGCCACGACGACCCGAGCCTTTTTGGATCAAAAACAAGCACCGTCTCCAATTTCATAAATCGTCCGGCTCGGCGCCGTTGCATAGAATATTCGTTTATGCTCTCACCTCCCTTTCGAAATGCCGATTGCGAAATTACGACTCCACATCATCCCCCTTGTGGTTATTTGTTCACTATCAACTCTCGACACGAATGTAAACCGGTAATATTCGACTTGGCATCAATATTCGATCTCCATTGCCGACCCTGTCACTTCGAATGTATCCCGCAACACTTTGGCTCCGGTTAACTTCTCACTCCTCGTATCCGGCTGGCTCCCTCCAACATAGACCTCGAACAAGCCCGGTTCCAGAATACATTTTCCGCTTTGATCCACAAGCGCCATCGAGCGCGGGGTTAAAAAAAACTCCACTTCCTTTTCTTCACCGGGATTGAGGTGAATTTTCCGTAAGCCTCGCAATTGCCAGCGGGGGACCTCCACACTGGCCTCGACATCTTTCAGATACAACTGGACTACTTCATCCGAGGCATATTTGCCAATATTCTTAACTTTAGCGCTACAAATAACGGTTTCACCCGCGTTAATTCGGTAACGATCCAATGTAAGACCGCTGTATAGAAACCGGGTATAACTTAACCCATAACCGAAGGGATAAAGCGCTTCGCAAGTCATATACCGATAGGTCCGATTTTTCATCGAATAATCACGAAAATCGGGAAGCTCTTCACTCGTCCGGTAAAAAGTTACCGGCAGCCGCGCCGACGGACTGTATTCTCCAAACAACAAAGCAGCAATCGCTTTTCCTCCCTCGGCGCCGGGATACCACGCTTGGATAATGGCTGGAATATTCTCATCCGCCCAGCCAACGGCCAGGGCACTCCCTGAGAGCAGGACCAGAATCACGGGTTTTCCGACTTGGAAAACCGCTTCTAAAAGTTGTTGCTGTAAACCGGGAAGACTGAGATCATTCTTGTCACCGCTGGCATATTCGTTGGAAGCATCCCCTTCTTCTCCTTCGATGCTTTCGTCCAATCCGAGACAGAGAATAACCACGTCACTCATTTCCGCGGCAGAGACGGCTTCGGCCAATCGATCCCCGGGTTCTCCCAGCCCTTCAGTTTTATCCTTATAAAGATGACAACCTTCGGCGTAATAGATTCGGGCATGTTCCCCGACCGCGGCGGTGATGCCTTCCAGGACCGTCGTATATTGGGAGGCGGTTCCATGGTAATTGCCGATCAACGCTTTTCGGCTGTTCGCATTGGGTCCAATGACCGCGATCGAGCCAATTTTGGTTTTATCCAAAGGAAGAAGCTGATCGGAATTTTTTAATAACACCAGGGATTTTTTCGATACTTCCAAGGAAAGTTCTCGATGTTCCCGGCAGTCGTTCCTTGCATACGGGATGGATGCATAAGGAACATGTTCGGGATTATCAAACATTCCCAGCTTCATCCGCGTCACCATCAGCCTGGTTACAGCCCTGTCGATGGTACTTTCATCCACGAGCCCTTCCTGACGGGCAATGAGCAAATTCAGATACATGTTGCCGCAATTCAGATCACAGCCGTTATTTACCGCAAGCGCCACCGATTCCGGAGCCGTACTGGTAACTCCATGGCCTTCATGAAAATCTTTAATCGCCCAGCAGTCGGAGGTGACATGACCTGAAAACTCCCACTCCTCGCGAAGTATCTTTTTTAGCAACCTTTCGCTGCCGCAGCAAGGTTCGCCATTGGTCCGGTTATACGCGCCCATAACCGCCTCAACCTTGGCTTCTTTGACACATTCCTTAAAAGCGGGGAGATAGGTTTCGCGCAAATCTTTCTCCGTAACCACCGCGTTAAAACTATGCCGTTCACTTTCCGGCCCGCTATGAACCGCAAAGTGCTTCGCGCAAGCAGCAACCTTTAAGTATTTTGAGTCATCTCCTTGAAGGCCTTTAATGAAAGCAACGCCTAACCTTCCGGTTAGATAAGGATCTTCTCCATAGGTTTCATGTCCTCTTCCCCAGCGGGGATCGCGGAATATATTGACATTGGGCGACCAAAGGGTTAATCCTTTATAGATGCCGTGGTCTCCTTTTCTTTGAAATTGATGGTATTTTGCTCTGGCTTCCGTGGCGATCACGTCCGCCACTTGATGGAGCAGATCTTCATCGAAGGTTGCCGCCATTCCAATCGCCTGGGGAAAAACTGTAGCCGTTCCGGCCCTGGCTACCCCGTGTAAACCCTCGCTCCACCAGTTATACGACGGAACCCCCAGCCTCGGTATTGCCGGTGCGGTAAAAACCATCTGGGAAACTTTTTCTTCCAGGGACATCCGGGAAACCAAGTCTCTCGCTCGCTCCTCAAAACTTAAGCCTTCATTTTGATATGCAGGTATTTCAGACATGGGTACCTCCAACTCTGATATGTTGATCTCGCTGCTTAAAGCCTTGCCTGGAAAGCATCCGGATTCCGAAACGATTTTTTACTCCACTCAACCAGGTAAACCATTCATATCACGCCATTTCAACGTTTCATCGTTCTAAAACAGAAGCTGGCGGGATGAAATGACTAATTTATTCCGGGAACGTTCCCGGAATAAGAAAAAATGCTTAACCATCCTTTACAAATGAACAACCGTTCGTGTTTCATTCCAGTCTTTATCCGCATTGTCAACCACTGCGCCACATGATTTTCGAACGACCAATTCTACCGGAAGGATTTTTTTAATTATATCCGCGTCTTCTCCCAACTCAATCCGATCAATTAAACTTTGAGCAGCCAACGAACCCATTTCAAACAAAGGCTGTCGAACTGTGGTCAACTGCGGATAAAACATCGCGGCGAAAGTAATGTCGTCATACCCGACCACGGCAATGTCACGGGGAACCGATAGGCCAAACTCGTTGATGGCGAGAATGGCGCCAAACGCCATCATGTCGTTGCAAGCGAATACCGCAGTCGGCCGTTGATTCAGGGATAATAACTGTTTCATCCCTTCATAGCCCTTTTCGTAGTGAAATCCTCCAATGGCGATGAGTTCTTCTTCTATCGCAAATTGATGGTTTCCGAGAGTGGCTTTATATCCTTCCAAACGCTCGATCGCGGTTTGATACAACAAATTTCCCGTTATACAGCCAATTCGCCGGTGTCCTAACCGGATCAGATGCTCTACCGCCAGAACAGCACCTTGGCGATTGTCCGTGACAATGCATGGAACCTTGGAGTCGGTGAAATACCGTTCAATCATCGCAATGGGAAAACCGCGGTTGATAATCTCCAGAATGGTTTTTTTATCCCCCAAATAGCTGCCGACTACAATCACCCCGTCCACTTTGTTGCTTTCCAGGACAGAGGCGATCAATAGCTTATGGTTCTGCAAATCATCGTCGGAATTATAAAAAACGACCCCCATGTTTCGGGCTGCTGCTACCGACTCAATCCCTTTGATGATTTTTTCATAAAACGGGTCCGAAACATGCGCCAGCATGACTCCGATCATATCCGTCTTCTGCCGGACCAAAGCTCTTGCTGAGGCGTTGGGATGATAATTCAATTCCCGGACAGCTTGCCATACGGCTGCAGCCGTTTTGGGATCCACATCGTTTTTCCCGTTTAATACTCTGGATACGGTACTTCTGGATACTCCGGCTCGTCTGCCTACATCATAAATGGTTGACATCAATGCTCCAAAAATTCATTTGCTTTATTCCGGCCTCCAAAAACCATCTTGGCTTACTGTTTTTACGCATTCAGGCCCATAAATTGCGTCATTATTCCGGGAACGTTCCCGGTATTATATATATTCAACCTTCCAATGGGAAGATCCTTCCTTCAGTTACAAATTTTTTAAGATAATTTAAGTATATAAGTTGAAATCAATTTTTGAATACGCTTTTCCATCCGTGAGAGCGGCTAGAAAAGGACCAGTCACGGTATTTATTTCAACTTATGAATCAAGGAATTATGTTGCAATGATTTTGAAGGTACAAAAACTGATTGCAACATATATAGTTGAACGGTCATCCCATGGATATGTTAAAAAACCCGCAGCTTACGCCCGGGCATTCCTTGATAATTTTCAATTTTCTCCTGCGTCTCCTCTTCCGCCGGATTTGCCTTAAGAAAAACCATCGCTATTTGTCGACCCACAGCGGCTTCATTTTCACTCCTTCATTATCCGCGGAAGCCGACCCGGACGACTTGGCCCTGATTCATCACGCAACTCGCTTGACTCCATGCATCCAGTCCGCATTCGATGCGGCACTTTTCTTTCTTTCTGACTAAAGCCCTGCAAGCAACGACTGCACATGTCCTTTTTATTCTCCAAGATCCTTCCAGAACCATTAAAGATGCCCGTTCAACAACAGAGAATGCCTACTTTGTTACGAAAGCCATACGCAAAGTTGCTGCACATGCTCTCTCGGTTACTGCACATGCTTTCTCGGTTACTGCACATGCTTTCTCGGTTACTGCACATGCTTTCTCGGTTACTGCGCATGCTTTCTCGGTTACTGCGCATGCTCTCTCGGTTACTGAAGATGTTCGCTCAGCTGTTGGGGATGTTTCTTCAGCGATTGAAGAAACTCTTTTAGTTGTCAAAGATGATTCCTTGGAAAAGAAGCTTCCTTGGCATCGTCCTACCGGAACAGCGTTTTGACTCCGGAAACCAGAATCATATTGGCATACGGGATGACTTCTCCGGTTCTTACCACAAATTTAGCTTCGGAAACTTTCTTTTTGAATTCGCGATGCGGTAAAAACTCCATGGGTATTTCTTTCAACAAATCGGATAATTTTTCGAAGAGCAACGGACTTTCCGTCCGAATCTCCTCCGCCAGAATCACTTTTTCCAAATCAATCTCCCGGGACTAAAGCGAGATCAATCCGACGGGACGTTCCGGGAATGGGAAGCCCGGCATCACAGATCACCGCCGTGTCATAATGCCCGAGTTCAGCCAGGGCTCCGCTCAAGGGAGCGTTTAGAATGCCACTTTTCTTCATCTTCCACACCTCGTCGCTATCCTTTACCTGCTGGCAGATCCGCCTCACGTTAAGCCTCTTTGTTCATTAAAGCCAGTTTGCTTTGGAGATTCCGCTGGAACTGATCGACGATGACGGCCAGGATAATCACCAGGCCTTTAATGACCATCTGCCAAAACTCGGAGATCCCGATCATCACCATGCCATCATTCAACACTCCAATGACAAAGGCACCGACGATGGTGCCGCCGATCGTTCCTATTCCGCCCGCCATCGAGGTCCCGCCCAACACTGCCGCTGCGATGGCGTTCATCTCCCAGGATTCGCCGGTGGCAGGATGAGAGGCGACCAGTTGGGAAGAGACGATCAGCCCGACCAAGGCCGAGCAAAAGCCGGAGAACATATAAACAAACAGCTTGACCCGGTTGACCCTGACCCCCGAAAGCTCCGCCGCCCGCTGATTGCCTCCCACCGCGAAGATGTGCCATCCCAACGGGGTCTTCTTAAAGATGTACGCCGCGATCAGCCCTATCACAATCAAAATCCAGATCGAGATCGGGATCCCCAGGAAATTGCCGGCCCCCAGAACCGGGAAACCGGTATTCCCCAACTCCGGTTCACCAATGAGATTGGGAAAAGTCTCGCCGCCCGACCGCAACAACGCAAAACCGCGCGCGATATACATGGTACCAAGCGTGACAATGAAAGGCGCCACTTTAAAACGGCTGATTAGAATGCCATTCACGGCGCCGACCAGCACCCCCAGGAGCACCGCCAGCAACATCACCATAAATATATTGAAATAGATCGCCACACCGAACATCGGTAAAACCAGGCCCTCATAAATGAGGCCACCGGCGAACATTCCGGTCAGGCCGACGATGGAACCGACCGACAGATCGATCCCGCCGCTGACAATGACGAAGGTCATGCCGATCCCGAGCAAGGCATACAACGTGACGTGCTTGGCCACCAGGATCAGGTTGTTGGTGGAAAAAAAATTTGGAGCAACAATGGAAAAGACTATCGTCAGGATGATTAAAGCAATGAACGTCCGGGCCTTTAAGAGAATCATTCCGAGCGATATTTTTTGCCGGGAGTCCCGCTTCACTTCCGGTTGAGTGATTGCATTCATAGAAGACAATCTCCTTTTACTTATGTTTACTTTTCGAACGGTTCGTGCCCAACCGCGGAGGCTTTGACCAGCGCTTCCTCGTGAATCTCTTCCCCGGCAAACTCTCCGGTTATCTTGCCATGGGACATTACCATGATCCGGTCTGATATGCCGATAATCTCTTTCAACTCCGAAGCGACTAAAATGATGGCCAGCCCTTGATCGGACAACATATCGATGATCCGGAAGACATCGGCTTTGGCGCCGATATCGATGCCGCGGGTCGGCTCATCCAGCAGCAATATCTTGGGATCGGTCAGGACTCCTTTGCCGATGACCACTTTTTGTTGATTGCCCCCGCTGAGGGATAAGATTTGCAACTTGGTGTCCGCCACCTTGATCCCGAGCTCTGCAATGATCTTCGCAATGCTTTGCTCTTCCCGCTCCCGGATCAGATGAAAACAGCGCGTGTAATTACCCAAGCTCGCCAGCGAGATATTTTTAGCGATCGATAAGGTTTGAATCAGCCCTTCGCGCTGGCGATCCTCGGGGATATGGGCAAAACCGCGCTCAATCTGTTCCCAGATATTTTGAGCCGCCATTTTTTTCCCTTCAAGATAAAGCTGACCGCGGTATTGCGGATTTAATCCCATCAGCGTTTCGATTAACTCCGTCCGTCCCGAACCCAACAAGCCATATATTCCCAAGATTTCGCCGCGGCGGAGTGAAAAGGATACCCGGTTTAGCGTGTATCCCCCACCTTCCCGGGGCAGCGTCAAGTCCTCCACTTTCAATATTTCCTGATCGGAAGGGCTTTTTTGCCGCCGTACCGTCCTGGCGATACTCTGGCCGACCATGTTCCGGACGATCCAGGCGATATCCACGTTCGCCGTGGGCGCCTCCGCCACCAGCCGGGAATCGCGCAGCACAGTCACGTAATCGCTGATCCGGGTGATCTCTTCCAACCGGTGCGAGATATAGACAATCGAGATCCCCTGCGCTTTCAGGTCGCAAATCAATTTAAACAGCACTTCAACTTCGGCGTTGCTCAATGAGGAGGTCGGTTCATCCATGATCAGGATATTCATGTGGGGTTGGATCATGGTTTTGGCGATCTCGACAATCTGTTGCTCGCCGACTTTCAGGCTGCTCACCAGCTTATTGGGGTCCAAAGGATGTTCCAGCCGCCGCAGCAAGTCCGCGGTCTCGGCGAGATGCTGCTGATGATCGAGAATGAAGCCGTGGCGCTTATGCTCCTGCCCCATAAATATGTTTTGGGCGATGGTCAGGTTGGGGAACAGGTTTAGCTCCTGATGGATGATGCCAATCCCCCTGGCGACCGCCTCGCGGGGATTATGAAGCTGAATGGGCGCGCCATCTAGATAGAGGCTGCCTTCGTCCGGCTGTTCGATCCCGGCGATAATCTTCATCAAGGTCGATTTCCCGGCGCCGTTCTCGCCGATCAAGGCATTCACCTTGCCCCGGTATACATTGAAATTGACCTTGTTCAAAGCTACTGTGCCGGGATAAACCTTGGTGATCGCCCTTGCGGCCAGACGGATTTCAGTTGTCTCCCGCGCTTCACCCGCTGCTGATTTCGGACTCATTTATTCGCCCCCTCCAACCGGCGCGACCCGGACCGGAACAATCATCAGCGCTCCGGAACCGTCGGCTGTAAACGTCCCGTCAAATTCCACTTCCTTATCTTTGAGGCTTTCAAAATTCAATTTTGACAGGATTTGGTTATATATTCTCAGATTGAAGGCATTGGCCAACCGGGCAAATTCGATCTGGTTCTCAAAATCATCGAAAGAGATGAAGTTCAGGGTATCGCGGATCGAAGTTCCTTTGATGACCGGTCCGATCTGAATTTTCAAGTCCGGCTGGTTGTCATAGGGCGGCAAATCCAGATCCACCGTTCCATTGCGGGAGACTGTATGGACGGCGACGATCCTGCCTCTGCCTTTGACAATAAAATTCCAAGGACTGCCCTCCGCGGAATCGCGGATGCCGTATTTCGAGCCGGCGGCATCGGTGCCCTTTTTCAGCTCCGGGATGACCAGCCGGACATCCACGGCTTTAGCCAGGATATAGGGGACGACCTTCTTCTCCCAGATGGCATCGACGTACTTGTCGGCGTCAAAGGCATTGTTATCGAAATATACCTTTACCTCCTGCCCCGCGTCAGCGTTTTTCTCCAGTCTTACCACGGTATATAATCTGCACGACGATAACAGGGCGGCCAACGCCAAGAGCAATATCGCCCCTAAGCCTGCTTTTAAAAACTTTATCCGCTCCATCCGAAAGATCCGTTGCATCGGCTTTTCACCTACAATTTCTCGACTTGTTGAAAACCATTTGGCTTTGGACCTAAAGAGGCGGGACTGGGCGGAGGTGGAATGACGCCATCTCCGCCGCGCCGCTTTTAGCCTAATTCTTGAGCATAAAAGTTTCCAGTTTATTGGCATTGGCCTTGTTGATCAAGATGCAATCCTTGAGCTGCTTCTCCCGTTCACCGGTGGAACCGGTCCGGAGATACCGGTCCGCTTGTTCCACGGCCAACTGGGCAATGCGATAGGCCGGTTGCAAAACCGTCGCTTTGATCTCCCCCCGGAGGATCGAATCCCGTACATCATTGCTGCCATCGAATCCCACTACAATCACATGCCCCATTCCGGCGGCTTTCAACGCGGCCATCGCGCCCATCGCCATCGTGTCGTTGCCGCAAATGACGCCTTTGATATCTTTGTTAGCCTGAATGATCGATTCCATCTTGGAAAAAGCCTCGGTCTGGCTCCAATTGGCACTCTGACGGGCCACCAGTTTCAAGTCGGGATATTGGTCGATGACCTCATGATATCCTTTGGAACGGATCCCGGCGTTGGTGTCGGACTCTTTCCCCACCAGCTCCACATACTTGCCCTTCTCCCCCATCAGGCGCACGAATTCTTCGCCGCCGAGTTTGGCGCCTTGATAGTTATTGGAGACGATCTGGGCCACCGCGAGGCCGGTGGCGTTGATCTCCCGGTCCACCAGGAAGGCGGGAATCCCGGCGGCTTTCGCCCGCCGCACCGGAGCGATGGTCGCGTCGGCGCCGGCGTTGTCGCAGATGATCGCCGCCGCTCTCCGGGCGATGGCCGTGTCGAACAGTTCATTCTGCTTATTGGCGTCATCATTGTGGATCAGCGTCAAGGTCTGGTAGCCCAACTCCTTGGCCCGCGCCTCGGCTCCGACCGCTTCCGCCTTGAAGAACGGGTTATCGTGTGACGGGGTGATGATCACGATCAGATTGGAATTCCGCTTCGCCGCGAAGACGCTCAGCGAACCGATCAAAAGGAACAGCGCAACCAACCATAGCAAACCTTTCTTCAACTCTATCCCTCCCATTTTCTCCTTATCGTTATTCGGCCTTCGATCCAGATTTCCGATACATCCCTCCTTTGTAAAGGCTGGGGAAATGATACGGATCCATGTCTAGCTGTCAGGATGGTGGTAAGTCTCCCAACCGAAATAGGTTACAAACGCCTCTTCCAGGATGACGGCGGTATGCGCCGGATTCATGGCGGTGTGATGTTCAAAACCGTTCTGGCAGATGAAACGGAGCAATTCTTGCAGGCGGGGAACAGCGATCACGGCGCGGCTTCCGAAAGTATCCAACGGATCAGCGGTATAAGTTCCCTCTCCGACGTAAGTCCGGATCGTCCCGTGCCGGTCATCGGTGCTGATCCGGGCGTAGCTCATGGGGCCGGATGCCACGCGCCCGACGATGGTGCCATAGGTATTTTCCCTTCCTAAGGTCGTGCCGAGAATCTCGGCCCATCCCATACAGGTCGCAGGGAAAAAGCTTTTAGCCCAGTTCCCGCAGTGGAACAGCACGCATTTATCGGGATCGTCGGCGTAATTGTTGTTCCAGTCCACCAAGGCGCTGGGCCGGCCGGAGGCCAACTGTAAGGCATACATCGATACCGCGCCGGTGACATCCACCTCACAAGCGCTCGGGAATAAGCGCTTGCTCATCATGCTCATCAACGCGCAGACATTGATGGCGTAATTGCTTTGCAACGAGTCCCAGCATTGAATGGCGGTGGCGTGCAGCTCGTTCGCAGTCATCCAATCGGTGATGACCGTTCCCAATTTGGCCATTTTCAGCAGGGGAAGTTCCGGCACAGCCGCGGTATCGGTATAATCCCTGATTTTATTCAGAAACTCCTTCACTTGCGGGTGGTCATCGGCCAACCGTTGGGTGGCTCCCAAAACCTCCGAAAGATCCAGGGTATTGACGGAGATTCCGTTGGCCTGCAATAGTTTTTCACTGTACCGGACGGTATTGAAAGCGGCCGGGCGCGCCCCGATGGCTCCCATCCTGGCCGTACGCACGCCATTCACCACCCGGCAGACTGCGGCGAACTTTTGTAACTCCGCTTTGAACTCCGCGCTATCGGGGTGCACGGTATGCGATTGGGTCAGGGAAAAGGCGTAACCGTACTGGCGCAGGTTGTTACAGACCGAGATCTTGCCGCAGAACGCATCACGGCGGTGCTCGACATTGAAACGGTCCAAATCATCGGGATAAGCCTGGATCAGAATGGGAACCCGCAATCCGGAGAGTTTGACCGTATCCGCCACGGCTCTCTCATCGCCGAAATTCGGCAGGATCACCAAGATACCGGCAATTCGGGAACGGTGTTTTTGAAACAGCTCCGCGCAGATCTTGGCGTCTTGCCAGGTCTCCACCGCGCCCAGCTTGGTCTGGTCCTCTCCCAGCATGACGGCGTCCATGTCCAGCTCGGCGAGGAGCTTGACGATATCCCGGCGTCCCTCCGCCACCAGGTGATCGGGGAAAAAATCACGGTTGCTGATGATGACGCCCAACGTTATTTTATTCATCCGACACTACCTCCCCAAAGAATCGTTGTAAAACTGGATGGTTACCGGGTGAGCGCCCGGGCCACCGCCTCCCGCCATTCTCCGAACAGCCGCTCCCGGACGGCGGCCGCCATTTGCGGATAAAAGCTGCGTTCGGCCCGCCAGTTGCCGGCAATCTCCGCCAAACTGCGCCAAAGGCCGGTTCCCAGACCCGCCAGATAAGCGGCGCCCAGAGCGGAGACTTCTCGGGCATGGGGCCGGGTGACGGGCACATTTAAGATATCCGCCTGAAACTGCATCAAAAATTCATTGCCCGCCGCGCCGCCGTCGGCACGTAACGCCGCCACCCCGATGCCGCTCTCCGCCTGCATCAGGTCGACGACTTCCCGCACTTGATAGGCGATGGCTTCCAGTCCGGCCCGGATGAGGTGTCCGCGGCCGGTGGCCCGGGTCAAACCGGTAATGATCCCGCGCGCTTCCATATCCCAATAAGGCGCAGCCAAGCCCACAAACGCCGGGACTAGATAAACTCCGTCGTTCCCCGGTAATTGGGCGGCAATCGCCGAACTGGCCGCCACATCGTCGATGATCCCCAAACCGTCCCGCAACCATTGCATGGTAGCGCCGGTCACATTGATGATCCCCTCATACGCGTAGTTGACCTCATCCCGCAGGCCCCAGGCCAACGTGGCGGCCAGCCCCTGGCTCGAACGGACCGGACAACTGCCGGCCTGCATCATCAGGGAAGTACCTGTGCCATAGGTGGCCTTGATCATGCCCGGCTCAAAACAGCCCTCGCCAAACAGCGCCGCCTGGGAATCGCCGATCAGGGCGGCGATGGGTAAGCCGGCCGGCAGGCCGCCGACCGCCGCCGTTTCTCCGTACCGATGAGCCGAGGGTAAAACCGCGGGCAGCATAGCCCGGGGAATTCCCAAAATGTCGAGGAGTTCTTCATCCCAATCCAGATCATAAATGTTATAAAGCAGCGTCCGGGAAGCGTTGGAGTAATCGGTGGCAAAGACTTTGCCCCCGGTAAGATTCCATAGCAGCCAGCTGTCGATGGTGCCGAAACAGACCTCGCCGCGCTGCGCCCGCGCCCGGAGCCCGGGAACCTGGTCCAGGATCCATTTCAGTTTGGTTCCCGAAAAATAGGGATCGAGGGGTAAACCGGTTTTCCGGCGGAAGAGCGCCTCATAGCCCCCGGCGATCAATTCCTTGCAAATTCCCACGCTACGGCGGCATTGCCAGACAATGGCGCGGTACAAGGGACGCCCGGTCCCGCGTTCCCATACCAAAGTGGTCTCGCGCTGATTGGTGATGGCCAACGCCCGGATCGATCCGCCGGCCGGCGTCTTGGCTAGAACCTCCTGAAGCAGATCGGCCACGCCGAGCCAGATCGCCATGGGATCGTGTTCGACCCATCCGTTCTCCGGGTAGTACTGTTGGATCTCGCCATAGGCCCGGCTCACGATCCGCGCTTGGCCATCGATCAACAAAACCTTGCTTCCGGTCGTCCCCTGATCAATGGCCAGGATGAACCCTTCGGACATTCACGATCCCTCCCTCGGATTGGTGTGCTATGGAGGATATTGGATTCAGGCGGAAGCTTTCGTGCTGCGGAGAAGCTCCTCAGCCTTTTGAGCCAGCGTTGCGGCAGTTAAACCGTAATGCTCCCAGATCTCCCGCTGATTGCCGACGACGGCAAATTCATCGGGAATGGCCATGATCTGCAGCGGCCGTGGCCGACAGCGACCGAGCAGCGCGGCGATGCTGCAGCCCAGACCGCCGTAAATGCTATGCTCCTCCATGACAATCAACGCTTGCGTTTCCTGCGCGGCTTGCAAGACGATCCGTTCATCCAGGGGTTTAATGGTATGAATCTCAATGATACGGGCGCTGATTCCTCTTTGATGCAAGATCTCACCGGCATCCAAAGCGATCCGGACCACTTCTCCCGTCGTCACAATCGTCAGATCCGTTCCCGGCAGCAGCAAACAGCCCTTCCCGATCTCCGGCACAAAAGCCCCATCATGAACATCGGGAACCGGCCCCCGGCCGGTTCTCAGGTAGACTGGACGGTCATAGCCGGCCAATAAACGGGTCAAATGCGCCGTTTCCCGGTTATCTGAGGGAATGATCACAGTCAAATCGGGTATTGCCTGCATTACGGCGATATCTTGCAACGAATGGTGCGTCGCGCCCAGGGCGCCGTAGCTTACACCGCCGC
The DNA here is from genome assembly GCF_004340685.1 of Hydrogenispora ethanolica. NCBI lineage: Bacteria > Bacillati > Bacillota > Hydrogenispora > Hydrogenispora ethanolica. Next base: position 29,625 of record NZ_SLUN01000035.1, read on the forward strand.
TGATTCCTACCAGCTTGACATTTTGATGGGAGTACGCCACATCGACTTTGATCTGCTCCACGCTGCGCATGGTCAAAAAGCAAGCGGGAGAGCAAGCGAACGGTTTTTTCCCACAAGACGCCAGGCCGGCGGCGATCCCCACCAGATTCTGTTCGGCGATCCCCACCTCGACGAATTGCTCCGGCAATTCGTCGGCAAACCGGTCCAAAGATGCAGACCCCCTGGAATCGCAAGCCAAGGCGATAATATCCGGATCGTTTCGGGCCAACTCCAACAAAGTTTCGGCGAAAACTTGACGGTTCGCGGCAGTGGGCATTGGGTTCTCCCTTCTGAATTTTCAACTTTTTCATAGCATGAAGCCCGCCTTATGAGGTTCCAAATCCAAGGGTTTTAATTCGGCCGGTTTTTATTGGACCTCGATGAGTTCCACCCGTTCTTCACTGAGGCTCCTTTTAAAGCTCTCCGGAACGGGAGCATTCATAATCAGCCGATTCATCATGCCGGCCGGGCCGACGTAGGCCACGGCGATCTTACCCAATTTGGACTGGTCGGCCACGCCGATCACCGTCTGGGAAGAAGCAGCCTTGGTCCGCTTCAATTGCACCTGATGCGGGTCGCCGTCGGAAATGCCGTGACCCGAAACCAAGGCGTCGATTCCCATGAAATACTTGTGAGCGCGGATCTTCGCGAAACTGTCGATGGTTTCGTGCCCATAAGCGACGAAGTTTTGGTGGCCGCAGACCCCGCCGATCAAGATGGTCGTGATATTGGTGTACGGCGTCAGCTCCAGGGCCACCTTGATTCCATTGGTAACCACGGTGATATTCTTGTCGCTCCGCAGCGCCCTGGCAACTTCGATACAGGTCGAGCCTTCATCCAAGATGATGGTCTCGCCGTTATTCACTAACGAAGCGGCTGTTTGGGCGATCTTCATCTTCACTTCCTGATTGAGCGTTTCTTTGGCGGTTAAGGGCCGGTCCAGGAACGGTTCGACATGTAACACCGCTCCGCCGTGAGTCCGGACCAGCATCCTTTCTTTCTCCAGCAACTCCAGATCGCGCCGGACCGTGATCGGGACCACCGCGAATAACTCACTGAGCGCGGCGACGGTCACCGAGCCGTTCTCCGCCAGCAGTTCTAGAATTCTTTTTCTGCGCTCTTCCGCCAGCATTCCATCACACCCTCATCTTGTTCAACTCGGAAACCGCTTGATTATATTCCGTTTCCTTGGGTACCCGGTGGTGCCAGCCGGAATCGCCTTCCATGAAAGAGATCCCCTTGCCCTTGACCGTGTGGGCGATGAGCAACGACGGATGGCCTTTTTCATAAGGCAATAGCGCCAGGCTTTTGCGGATCTCCGGAAAGGAATGGCCGTCCGTCTCCCGCACCCGCCAACCGAAGGAGCGCCATTTTTCCGCCAGCGGTTCGGTATCCATGATTGTCCGGGTCGGACCGCTGATCTGAAGGCCGTTGCAGTCGATGATACAGACCAAGTTATCCAGCCGGTAATGGGCGGCGGCCATCGCGGCCTCCCAAAGTGATCCTTCCGTCAGCTCGCCGTCACCGGTCAGACAGAAGACACGATAGCTCCGGCCGTCCATCTTGCCGGCCAGCGCCATCCCGGCGGCCACCGACAGTCCGTGTCCCAGCGAACCGGTGGCAATCTCGACCCCCGGTATTTTGGGATGGGGATGCCCTAGCAGCAGGCTATCGAATTTACAAAAACCCTCCAATTCGATTTTGGGAAAAAAGCCGCGGTCCGCCAGGATGGCATAGTAAGCTTCGCAACTGTGCCCCTTGCTCAAAATGAAACGGTCCCGGTCCGGGCTGTCGCAATTCTGCGGCGAAAACTTCAATACGTCATAAAACAGGGTTACCAAAAGATCGACGGTCGAAAGCGCCCCACCGATATGTCCGGTTCCGGAGCGATAGATCATGTTCAAAAGTTCTTTCCGAACATGGAGCGCTTTTTGCTCCAGAAACTGGCTGGACTTTCGCTGCGCCGGATTGGCGGATAATCCTTCGTCTTCAGGCATCATTTTTCGCTCCGTGATTGTTTTATAGCATTTTGATAAAACGTAAACGGCTTTGTTCGCGAACAGTACGGTGAAGCGTTCGCGCTTTTCGCTCCCAACCCGTCAACGCTTTCGCAAAATGCTGTATCCGAACATCATCACTCATCACCGGATCGTGTCCAGCCGACGTAATCTCGGCGATGACTTCTTTTCCCGTACACCCAGTAGCAATATATGAGCGCTCATGTACGATTATGTATTTTTTTGTTTGAAACGAAGCAACGCGATGTTCATCGAGGATGATCCGGGTAAAAGTCGTTCCATCGCGAAGAAGTTCTGGGGTCATTGGAGGTCCATCAGAATTCTTTCAGATTAAAAGACCTGCCGCTCATCCCTGAGCCGGCAGGTCTTTCATTCCAATATCGGGTTGTCGCCACCGTAAGGTTTTCGACCGGGCAACCAGCCATCCAACCCAACTGACAATCACCGCCGGCGGAACTGCCACGAAATATCGTTCCGACATTGACAGGCTGTCCCGTAACCGAGTACTATAAAATTATGGAAATAAAAGCTAAGGGGGATAAACTGATGAAACATGAGTTCCTGATCTCCCTCCCCTATCTGTTGATGATAGGAATGGTGGCTCTGGGAAGTCTATGGATGATGCCGGCGACCGCTGCCTCCGGGGATGCGGATGCCCCGCTCCGGGACGGGCAGGTCCTAAGCGTCTGGCCGGGAGTTGCGCCGGGTTCGGAAGGCCTGAGCTTCACGGAAGAGGTCAACGAGCGCAGCGAGGAACCGGAAAAACTCAAAGACCGGGCCGTGGTGAAGATCCTCCGGCCGACCCTCACCGTCTACCGGCCGGAGAACCCCAATGGCGCGGCGCTGCTGGTGGTGCCGGGAGGCGCCTACCAGCGGGTGGTCATCGATAAAGAAGGAGATGAACTGTCGCCATGGCTCAAGTCCCTGGGAATCACCTTCTTTGTGCTGCGCTACCGGCTGCCGGGCGACGGCCACCGGCAAGCCGCGGACGTGCCGCTCCAGGATGCCCAACGCGCGCTGCGCTTGATCCGCAAAAATGCCGCTTCCTGGGGGCTGGATCCCAAACGCCTCGGCGTGATGGGATTTTCGGCCGGCGGCCATGTGGCCTCGAGCCTCGCCGTGAAGTATAATCAAAAAGTTTACGAACCGCTGGACATCGTGGATGCGGTCAGCGCCCGCCCCGATTTCCTGGTGCTCGGGTATCCGGTCATCACCATGCGGGATCGTTACGCGCATCCGGGTTCGCGCGCGGAATTGCTCGGGAAAAACCCGACCCCTCAACAGTTGGACGCTTATTCCAATGAGCTGTTCATTACCAGGGACACGCCGCCCGCGTTCATCATGCATGCCGGCGACGACAGCTCGGTTCCGGTGGAAAATGCGCTCCGTTTCTATCTCGGATTACGGGACGCCGGAGTCCCGGCCGAGCTTCACATCTTCAAGGAAGGCGGGCACGGGTTCTCGATCCGCTTGGCCAAAGGCAAAACTGCGGAAAACTGGACGTTATTGTGCGGCGAATGGTTCCGAGCCATCGGCGTCGCCGGACCGCGACCATAAACTGAAGGAGTGACAACCTTGCGGCATCTCTCACGCATTCTGGTATTGGCGACCATCCTGATCGCCATGGGCTGTTTCTGGCTGACCCGGCGGGGACTGCAGGCGGCCGAGAAGCAGATTTCCGTTTATATCGCCGGAGACTCGACGGCCTGTGACTACCCACCGGACCGGGCGCCGCGCACCGGATGGGGCCAGGAACTGGGTCAATTTTTCACCGATCGGGTGGCGGTCCGGAATGAAGCGATCTCGGGACGGAGTTCCATGAGTTTCATCGCGGAAGGGGCTTTAGACGGGATCTTGGGCCGGATCAAGCCGAATGATTATTTGTTCATTCAGTTCGGCCACAACGATGCGAAGCAGGCGGACCCCTCCCGTTACACCGAACCTTTCACGAGCTACCAAGCAAATTTGCTCAAATATATCCAAGGCGCCCGGGACAAAGGGGCCATCCCCGTTCTCCTGAGTCCCATCAGCCGGTTCAGTTTTGACGCGGGCGGAAAAGTGCGGCCCACCCACGGCGATTACCCGCGGGCCATGCGCCAATTGGCGGAACGGGAGAAAGTGCCCTTCATCGACATGACCGAAAAGACCCGGCGACTCATGGAAGAGCTGGGTCCGGAAAAATCCGGGCTCTTCTTCATGAATTTAAAACCCGGCGAGAGCCCCAATTATCCCGACGGCTCGGAAGACGGAACCCACTTGCGGCTGGAAGGGGCCACGGCCTTCGCCCGGCTGGTGATCGAAGGGATCCGGGAAGCTGAGTTGCCGCTGGCGGAGTTTATCAAGTAAAGCGAAGCTTCAGCAATCGAAAAGCCAGCGTTAAGCCGGCTTTTCGATTGCCGCCGAAGCAGGCTGGACTGCAATCTCCTCAAACACATTCGTTCCCATGCCCTCTCGTGACGCCCATTGGAAATGTTCAAGCAAACGAATTCTCCCGTCAGGCAGGCGGCTGATTTCGCAAGTCGAATATCCGCCATCCAACCGGCCTTCCGTGTCTACCTGAGCATATCGGAAATGAAGTCCTTCCTCGGTCATCGTTCCCACTAAATAGCCAAGTTTCACTTTTCCGCCGGCATATTGCGCCGAAACAACCGCACCATTCTGAACAAAGCGGAATATGGTCTCCGAATTGACTTCTCCGCCTTCAGCCGTTTCCACCACGCACATTTGAATTCCATCCAGAGAGACGGGTTTTCCCATTGGCAACATTTCTCCTGCTCCTTTCAGTATTTGGATTTGTCCACTCATTATATTATACCATATTTTTCAAATGGGAATTTCAAAAAACGTTACAACCAGCTCACAAAAGAGCGGATTGGTATCATGCCGCTGACAACCGGCAGGCTTTCGGTCGTCTCTGCTTCGCTAATTTCCATTTCCATCTCACCAAGGATTCCCAATAGCCCCCTCAAGCTGACATGCCCCTTCCCAAAACGATGCTTCTTCCTCTCCGGCTCTATTTCTCATTCCCCGGGCGTGTCAGCCATGGGCTCCGGAAGGTCAGCTGTCCGCTTTAGAACGTTTGCCAAAAGCTTCGGAAGGTCCGCTATTGACACCGGCGAGCCTTCCGGAGCTTTCGGAACCCTTTCAGAAAGCTTCGGACAGCCCTCTCACTCAAAAGCAAACCCCGCCATCAAGTTGTAAAACCAACTTCATGGCGGGGTCGATTGGAAGGGTCTTCAGTTTTTCCACTCGGACAGCGGGAAAAGCAGGGCGCTTACGGCTTGAGGATGACCTTCACTGCCTTTTCGCTGGGAGTCAAGGCCACTTTCAGCGCTTTGTCGACCTCGGCCAGGGGCAGGACGTGGGAAACCAGCTTGCTCAGGTCGATGGTGTCGGTGAGGCCGATCGCGGTCTCAAAGTCCCAACAGTAACCCTGCGAACCTTGGACGGTAATCTCCTGGGAGACGAAGAGCGAGGCCGGGATCTGAATGGTCGGTTGCTCAAAGATGCCCAGCATCGTGGCGAGGCCGCCTTTGCACAGACAGGAGATGGCCTGGACGAAGGTTTCCTCGCGGCCGACACACTCAAAGGTCTTGGCGATGCCGCGTCCGCCCGTCATCTGCCGGACCACATCGACCACCGATTCATTGAGCGAATTGACGGTCCGGGTGGCGCCCATGGCGGCGGCCAATTCCAAACGCGCATCGGCGATGTCGGCGACGATGATCTCCTTGGCCCCGGCCGCTTTACTGACCGCCGCGACCAGGATGCCGATGGGGCCGGCGCCGATGATCAGCAGCTTGTCGCCCAAGGCGATCTTGGCCCGTTTCACGGCGTGGACCGCCACGGAGAGCGGTTCGACCAATGCTCCGGCCTCATAGGACAACTGATCCGGCAGCTTATAGACGTATCTTTGATCCACCACGAAATAGTCGGCCAGCGCGCCCTGGCCCTTCCGGTAATGGTAGCTCAAGTTGTCGCAATAGCCGTAATTGCCGGTCTGACACGGCGGACATTGGCCGCAGGCCACCACCGGTTCCACCGTGACCCGGTCTCCGACTTCAACCGTGGTAACCTTCGCGCCGACCTGAATCACATCGCCGGCCAGCTCGTGACCGACGCTCACCGGCAAGGCCGCCGACGGGTGCTTTCCTTTGTAAATATGCAGATCGCTGCCGCAGATGCTGCTGGCCTTGATCGCGATCACCACTTGCGTCTCTCCGGGATTCGCCACTTCCACCTCGACCAATTCGGCCAGCCCGGGAGATTGAACCATCGCCATTCTCGTTTTCATCGCCATCCACCTCTGTTCTAAAATCGCCGGCCCGCCGCGCCACAATCACACCGGCGGTCCGCCCCCGCTATCTCAATCCTCCCTGTAGGTAGGGGAGATCAGACTGCATGTCTATTCAGATGGGGGTTCGACTTTCGCTCCCCCAAATCCTGCTGTCCGATGCGCATTTTATCAAGGTTCCCAAAAGTTAACTTCCAGCTTGGAGAAGTTTTCCAGGCATTTCGCCGCGCAGCCGTTCACCGGCATCGCGGAGATCGATTCTGTACGCCGGAGCGGTGAATTCTCCGCTGCTCCCGGTGCTGGCGCTGTCAGTAATTTACGCCCCATGGAATCTCTCTGTAACATTTCAGTTGCATTTCCAAGAAATTACCTTATAATGAACTTGGAAATATCTTCATGAACCGGGCAAGGAAAATCGATCCCGGCCGCGAATCTTACCTGAAAATAACATAAAAAGGGGGTTCACCATGAAATTTATCAACGGATTCGTCAGTTCGCTCGGCACCAAACAAGGCATCATCTCCGTCCTCATTGTGATCGCGGTTGCCATCCTGTTCTTCGCGATCGGTAAGAAGAAAGGCCACGGCCTCTCCACCCGCGACGTGGTGGCCATCGGGATCGGCGCTGCGCTCTACGGCGCGCTGTCGATGATCGCGATCCCGATCGGGCCCAACACCTCCTTCCGGATCGCCGTCGCCTTGCTGGTGATCTTCGGAGCCTTATTCGGACCGGTCGTCGGGTTTCTGGTCGGATTCATCGGCCACGCCTTAAACGACGCGCTGATGTACGGCTCCGTATGGTGGAGTTGGGTCTTCCTCTCGGCCATTCTCGGACTCAGCGGCGGTCTGGTCAAGTTCGACCGCAGCTTCGACGCGCTTTCCGGGAGGATTTCAAAATCCCATTACTGGCAGCTTTATCTCTATTCGTTGCTCGGCATCGTCATCGGCAGCGTGGCCGCTTTCGCGGGCGACGTCTTGCTGTACGGCGAACCGCCGCAAAAAGTCTGGCTGCAAATTATTCTCGCCAGCGTATCCAATTTCATCGTGCTGGCGGTGATCGGCATCCCGGTCGTCATCGCCCTGGCCAAGATGCGCGGCAAAAACACGAATCTGCAGATCAGCGAATGACAAACTTAAGAGGAGCCTACCGAAATTGCCGGACATCTCATTTCAAAATTTTTCTTTCCGGTACGACAATCTCAAGGAACCCACTTTACAAGCGATCAACCTGACCATCGCGGCCGGCGAAAAAGTATTAATCGCCGGAGCCAGCGGCAGCGGCAAATCGACCTTAGCCCATTGTATCAATGGGCTAATTCCTTTTACCTACCCCGGCGCGATCGGCGGCGTTCTGGAGATCGGCGGAATACGCCCCTATGAGCGGAGCATCGATGAGATCAGCCAGTGGGTCGGCACTATCCTGCAGGATCAGGACGGACAGTTTGTCGGCCTGACCGTCGGAGAAGATGTCGCTTTCGCCGCCGAGAATCGCGGCGTCGACCAAGATACGATGCGGGTTCAAGTGACCGAGGCGCTGAATGAAGTCGGAATGGTGGAGTATATCGATGAAACGCCGCATAATCTCAGCGGCGGCCAGAAACAGAAGGTGGCGATCGCCGGCATCCTGACCACGAATGCTCCGATCCTCCTCTTTGACGAGCCCTTGGCCAACCTGGATCCGGCCAGCGGCAAGCGGGCGATGGCCACCATCCGGAACATCCATGAACAGACCGGCAAGACGGTCATCGTCATCGAACACCGTATCGAAGACGTACTGGAGCACGGCTTCGACCGGATCGTGGTCATCGACGCCGGCCGGATCGTGGCCGACGGCCCGCCCGACCAGGTCCTGGCAACCGACGTCTTATCCCGGCACGGGCTGCGTGAGCCGCTGTATATCGAAGCCCTGAAACGGGCGGGAGTCCGGTTGACTCCTTCCGACCGGATCTCCGCCATCGCCCATGTCGCCAAATTCAAAGCACAGGTCGGCGCCGCCTATCCCCGGCAGGAGCCCCCGCCGCCACCGGCCGCCGCAGCGCCGCTCCTGCGCGTATCCGGTGTCAGCTACCGTTATTTCGAGGATGGACCGGACATCCTGCACGATATCTCCTTTACGATCCAGCAGGGCGAGATGCTGGCGATCCTGGGCAATAACGGCGCGGGCAAGTCCACCTTGCTGAAAGTCCTCACCGGCATCGCCCGCCACCAAAAAGGAGGCATCGAATATCAGGGCGAATCGATCGCCCGCTGGTCGATCCGCAAGCGCGCCACCATCATCGGCTACGTCATGCAAAATCCGAATCAGATGATCACCAAGCCGCTGATCTTTGACGAAGTCGCTTTCGGCCTGCGCAATCGCGGCTGCGCCGCGGAACTGGTCGGTCGCCGGGTCGAAGAGGCCCTGCGCATCTGCGGGCTCTACCCCTACCGTAAATGGCCGGTGGACTCCCTCAGCTACGGCCAGAAAAAACGGGTGACGATCGCCGCCATCCTGGTACTGCAGCCGCGACTGATCGTCCTGGATGAACCCACCGCCGGTCAAGATCACCGGACCTACCAGGAGTTCATGGGTTTCCTGGAACGGATTAAACAGACCGGAATCAGCGTGGTCCTCATCACCCACGACATGCAGTTGGCTCTGGAGTATGCCGACCGGGCGCTGGTGCTGTCCGGCGGAACCATTATCGCCGCGGACTCGGTTTTTCGGATTCTATCCGATCCGTTCATCACCCGCCGGGCCAATCTGAAGGAAACCTCCCTCTCCCAACTGGCGCATTGGTGCGAGATAGATGATGCCGGCGGCTTGATGGCCAGTTTCATCAGACAGGCGAAGCACCCAAATTCATTTTCCATGGAGGGCAACCGATGAACCGCTCCGGAGCGCTCTACATCGAACGGGATTCCTTCTTTCACCGGCTGGACGGCAGCGTCAAATTGCTGATGCTGGTCGCCTGGTCGGCCTTTGTCTTCATGTTCATGGACCTACGGATCTTCGGGGGCTTGATTGTAGCCGGAGCGTGGCTGCTCTACCTATCCAAGCTACCCTTCCGGGCGATGAAGCCGCTGATCATCTTGGTGATGGTCTTTACCTTCTTTAATTCCCTCTTTTTGATCCTGGTCACTCCGGAGTACGGTTCCCAGCTGGCCGGCAGGCGCACGGTGGCGCTGCAACTGTGGGGCGTCGGACTCACTTGGGAGACGCTCTGCTTCGCCTTGACGCTGTCCCTCAAGTATCTGGCCATTCTCCCCATCACCCTGCTGTTTCTGCTGACCACCCATCCCAGCAGCTTCGCCGGCAGCCTGAACCGGCTGGGCGTTCCGTATCAAGTCGCCTATGCCGTGAATATCGCCCTGCGTTACATTCCGGATGTTCACGAAGAGGTGCAAACGATCATCCACGCCCAGGAAGCCCGGGGCGTCGAGTTCCAAAAAGGAGAAGCCGGGATCCTCCGGCGGCTGAGGAACTATGGCACCGTCCTGCTGCCGCTGCTCGTTACCTCGCTGCACCGGGTGGAGGTGGTCTCCAACGCCATGGACTTGCGCGGCTTCGGGAAACATCCGGCCCGGACCTGGTATAGCCGGAAGCCGCTGACGCGACAGGATTTGATGGCGGCTCTTGGATCGCTTCTGCTGGTGGGAGTGGGGCTTTATTTACGGAAGCGGGGCTTGGGGAAGTTTTGGGTTATCGGATAACGATACCGGGATTCTTTCGCATAGCGGAATGTAGTATCTTCAGCGGCGGGAAAACCGCCGACCGGAGATCATTCTCGCGATCGGCTTGGTTGTTAAGTGAAATAGATCGTCAACAATCTTCTCCATCCTTATGCCTATTGGGGCTTGAAAAAACGCTTATCCCTACCCCGCCGCTTGATTTGTATCATGGATGATCAATTCCGCCAACGCCCGGTAAACCCCGCTCATTTCGCAGTCCGGGAAAGCTTCGATAACGGTACACCCCAGATTCTCAGCCTGCTGGACATGGCCGTCCCGCGGAATGAAATGGACGATCCCGGTTCCGATCTCCCGGGCCGCTTTGGCGACCAGCTCGTATTCATCCGTGATGCCGCGGGCGTTGAGGAGTAATCCTTTCAACCGCGCATAGCCGCGGCTGCGGAACTGATGAATGGCGCTGGAGATATTGACGGCGGCGTAAAGCGACATCATCTCCCCCGAGGTCACAATATAGACATCCTCGGCATAACCGTCCCGGATCGGCATGGCAAAGCCGCCGCAAACCACATCGCCCAAGACATCATAAAGCACGATGTCCGGACGGTGGTATTCAAAAGCCTGCAGCTCGGCCAATTTTTCGAAAGCGGTGATAATCCCCCGCCCGGCGCAACCGATCCCGGGGGTAGGGCCGCCCGCTTCCACACAAAGCACGCCGTTGAAACCCTCGAAGACGATGTCTGCTAACGCCAACCCGTCTTTCTTCTGTTTAATGCTGTCCAGTACCGTGGGTATCTTGCAGCCCTGCATCAGATTCTTAGTGGAATCGGCTTTGGGGTCGCAGCCAATCTGGATGACCTTCATTCCGAGCAAAGATAAGGCGGCCGAAAGATTGGAGACCGTCGTCGACTTGCCGATCCCGCCTTTGCCGTATATCGCAATTTTTTTCATCGCTTCCTCCTTTATGATGTACTGATATCCTTCATCGAAAACCGTGAGCCCGATGATTGCGCTGGAGCGAAGCCTTGACAGCGCGGACTAAAGAAACGCGGTATTTGCCAGCTCCACCGGGAATATCGTATTGAAATCGCGCTCTCCCTCCCGGAAAGGCAGGATCCGGACCCGGACCCCGAAAAACTCCCGCAGATTTTCCTCGGTAATAACTTCCCGGGTTTCTCCAAAGACGTATCGCTTGCCGCGTCCCAGCATCAATGTCCGGTCCGAGATGCGAAAGGCATTCTCGGGATAATGGGTGTTGATGACGCAGCTGATTCCTTTTTCAGTGGCGACCCATTGCAGTTTCTCCAGTACTAAAAGCTGATTGCGGAAATCGAGATGGGATTCGGGTTCGTCGAGGATGACCAGCTTGGGACCGGCGACCAGCGCTCTGGCGATTAACGCCAATTGCAGCTCGCCGCCGCTAATCCTGGAGCATTGCTTATTCTGCAAATGGAGAATCCCCAAGCTTGCCATGGTCTCCGTGGCGATCTCATAATCCATTTTCCCCGGTACCGAAAACACGCCAATGTAAGGGGCCCGCCCCATGACCACCATCTCCCGGACGCTGTAAGGCACGGCAAAGTTCTTGGCCTGGGGGACATAGCTTACTTTCTTCCAAAACTCGGCAGCAGGGATCTGCGGAACCGGCCGATCCTCCAGCAGGCTCCGGCCGTCCTGCCATTTCAGCAAGCCGACCATGCATTTCAACAATGTGGTTTTGCCGGCGCCGTTAGGCCCCAAGATCGTCAGGATCTTTCCTTCCGCCAGCGAAAAATCGATCCCATTCAAAATACGGTCCTCCCGCTCATAGCCGAAGACCCCGTTTTGGACCCGAAACATTTACCCCCAACCTCCTCCGGTTTTTCTCAATAGATAGGCAAAAAACGGTGCACCCGCGACGGCCGTCAGGATCGATAAGGGGATCTCCGAAGCGGTGGCGGTCCGCGCAATCAAGTCAATTATCAGCATGTACGTTGCTCCAAGCAGCAACGACGCCGGCAGGATGGCCCGGTAGTCGCTGCCCACCAGCATTCGTGCGGCATGCGGGATGATCAGGCCCACCCAGCCGATGAAGCCGCAGGTGGACACGGTCGCCGCGGTGACCAGCGTGGCAGCGCCGATCACCGTCCAGCGCAGTAGGGTAATATTGACTCCCATGCTCTTCGCCTCTTCCTCGCTCAGGGAGAGCAGGTTGATCCGCCAGCGCAACAGCAGCAGAATCGCGGCACCCACGGCGATGATGCCCGCGACGACGGCCAAGTCGCGATAGGAGGCCGTCGCCATGCTCCCCATCAGCCAGTAGGTGATTGTGGGCAACTTGGACTCGGGGTCGGCGATATATTTGATCAATGAGATCATCGCCTGGAAAAAAGAGGAGACAACCACGCCCGAGAGGATCAGCATCAGTACCTGTTGTCCCTTGCGCAAGCGGCTGATCAGAAAAGTGAGTCCGATGGCGACCATGCCGAAGAACAGCGCCCATAGTTGAACGGCGATCATGTTGCGATCGAAGAGCAGCAGCGCCAACGCGGCTCCAAATCCGGTGCCGGATGAAACGCCCAGCGCGTCCGGGCTTGCCAACGGGTTTCCAAAGATCCCCTGGAAAGACGCTCCGGCAATCGACAGGGCCGCCCCCACCAGCATGGCCAATAACACGCGGGGCAACCGGACCTGGCAGACCACCGAATAATCAAACTCCCGCCACGTAATATCCAACGGCAGCAGGTGCGAACCGAGAATCCTGACCACCGTCGCCGGCGCGACGTAGTACCGTCCGATCGCCAGCGACATTAGAAAGCAGACGACCGGCAGTAACGCCAGGAGGAGCCAGCGGATTCGGTTTCGCTTTAAGACCTTTAAGACTTGGTTATGATCCATGGTGCTCTTGTCCATATGGATTCATCCTCACGAATCCTTGGCGGCGTCACGCGGCGGATTCAGTATTTGCCGGACTTGGCTGTCCCGCAACTGGTAATGGTAAAATTGCCGAAAATATTTTTTAATCTCGGTCTCAATGGAATAATCATTGAACAGACCGGGATAATTCTTCTGCGCCAGCCATTTGAGCATCAAGGGAACATCGGTGCTGGGCGGATACCAACGGTAGATTCCCAGCGGCTCTTTATAGACTTTATGATTCTTGACCGCCTTGACTCTGCTCCAATCCTGGCCGTTCACCTTGTTGCCGAGCAGATCCTCGGGCAGCGTTTCCGTGAAATTCGTGATGTAAATGATATCGGGATCCCATTTATAAATCTGCTCCATGTTGACCACGGCGGTTCCCTTGATGTCAGCGGCGACATTAACCGCTCCGGTCGCAGTCAGCCAGAAATGACTGAAATGGGCGCTTCCGGCGACCGTGATCGCCTTCTCATCGTCTTTGTAAAGGAACAGGGCCCTGGTCCGCTTTTCCACGGGGATAGTCTTGACCCGCTCCTGAATCATGTTTAACGCCTGAAGCGATTGGCGCTTGAACTCTTCGGCCTTGGACTGCTTCTCGCTCTTTCCGAGCACCTGTTCCAGCAGTTTCATCCAGGTGTATACGTTTTCGATGCTGTTGCCGTCCGCCAACGAGGTAGTCCGGAACCCGACCGCCGGAATTCCCGTCTTCTCCAGCTTTTCCTGCTCGGGCGCATTCTCGCCCCGGAATAACACCACGTCCGGCCGGAGCTTCATCAGCTCTTCCAGATTGACATCGTTTCCCGTAGCAAAGACCGTCTCGGCCTTCATGATCTCCGGAGCCATCGCCGAGAGCATGGAAGGGCCCGCTGCGCTTCGGGAGGCCGGGGGTATCCCGACCAAGCGTTTGGTCGAACCGTCCACCATGTAAAAAACCGACGGCAGCGGCCAGATCGTGGTGACCACCACCCGCTTTACTTGTACCGGGAGCTTCACCGTCCGGCCATTTTGGTCGACGACTGTCCGGGTCTTTGCAGTCGCTTTCCCCCACACCGCATTGCCCGGTCCGGAGCCGGCGGCAACCGCCAGAACCGCTGCCAACAGCAAAAACATCGCCATGCTTCGTTGCAATTTTCGCATCAATGAATTCTTCCTTTCATCTGCTTTTTCCATGGATGACTTGAAATCCAACTAATCGGCGCTTTCCACCCAGATGCGCTCTAAAAGCGTTGTGATAAACCCTGTCCGAAGGCCAGGGTGAACACAAAAGCTCAGAGAAGCAAGTGATAAAGTCGATTTTTAATCCTTTGAAAGAGTGATTTCCGAATTTGAGGACTTTATCACATGGCTTCTAAACCTTCGGCAATCATCGCGTTCCCCTCCTCTCTCAGATAACGGCGGCGGTCCGTGTGATAGATCTTGCTGGATACGGCATAATGGGGGATTCCAATGTACTTCGTCCGCGCCGGTTGCACCAGAGGCTGGTACAAGGGATCGCCGATCACCACCTTGTATTCGCCGTTCATCGCCAGTTCCGCCAGATCGTCCTCCGATTGCAAATGACGATCGCCCGCCGCCAGCAATGCGGCATCCATATTGAAATAGGAAGCCACGTCCACCCGCTGAAACCCAAAATCATCCTGCAGGCAACAGCGTATCGAATTGGCGGTTATCTGCTCACCGGAATGCCGGTCATAAAAGGGATGCCGTATTGACTTTCCAGATAGCGGGCGGCGGCCAACCCCGTCCCGGAAACCACCAAATTCAAGCCGGCCTCCGCCGCGCGGCCGACATCCCCCAGATCGGCCCCCATCGACCAACAGGATACGATCGTATAACCCGCCTTTTCCAGCCCCTGGCGTAACGCTTGCAGATTGTCGGGGCTCAGATCGAGCGGCGTGGCGCCGATGATATTCAATCCGTCCGCCAATTTCCGCGACGGCGGCTTTACAAATTGACGCGCCACCGCCAAGAACGCCTGGGAAGCCCCCTGATCGTAATAATGCATTCCACTGGTGTCAAAGGCCAGCACCGGCAGATCAAAGCGCTGCGACATCTCCGCGGCGACCGCCGCATAGTCCATGCCAATCACCATCGGTGCCGGACTTCCCAGTAAAGCGATGAACGCGGCGCGGCGGCGCCCGAGATATTCTTGGACTTTACGAAAGAGTTTCGCCTCGTCACCCAGGACTGCGTCCATCTCGCGCAACCCGGAACAGTACACGTTGCCGGGACCGCCATACCAACGTGGTTCATCATAGCCGGTATAATTGCCCGTGCATCCGGAGGCATCGAGAATCACCGAAACCCCTCCCAGCTCGAACAGGGCTGAGCAGACCCCCGAATAATCCGGGGCGAACGGCGGCAGGAACTTGAACAAGCGTTTCATCCTAATCTCCCCTATATCACAATCGTCGCATTCAAGATCACATCTTGAAGGTCCCGCGGCGGTTCTTCCCACGCGGCAATCATCGCATTCAATAAATAAACGATTCCCCGGTAGCCATAGGGCTGACAGTCCATGGTCAGCGGAACGGTCCGGGGACAATTGCAATAATAACCGGCCGAAAGGCCGATCGCCAGATCCACCTCATTCCGCCCAGCCGCAAAAACGGGCATGCCGGGATGGACATTCGTCAGCACTTGCGTAGCGGGTGAATTTTGCACCAGCCATTCCAGGTGCTCGGCATCAGCGTCCATCATCTCGTCGCAAAAGATATAGGCCACCTCGAACCCAAATTCCGTCAAGGCACGACTCAATTCAAACGGCATGGCGTTGGCGGTCGAGCAAACGGCGAGCTTTAACGGCCCCAGTCTGGCCCGGGCCGCCGCAATAGCGTCGACAGCCTCCCGCCTGTAGCACTCGGTTTCCAGCCTACAGCCCAAAAATTCGGCCATGTCCTGGTATCCTTTGGCAATGGCCTCCAGACCGTATACGACCGGCGTGAAACAAAAAGGAATGCCCAGCTTATCCCGGAGGAAAGCTGCGGCCAGCCGGCCCTCGGCGCGGATTAACAGGTTATGTGCCGAACGGGACATCTTCTCCAGCTCAGCCAGGGTCGCGCACTGGCCGATCTGGCGCACCGGCCCAAAACCGGCCCGCCCCAACAGTTCATAGAGTTCACTGTGCTTTTCCACTGGAACAAAGTTACCGATAATGTTAATGCCATTGTCCTTCTCCGGCGGCTGCGGCATGAAGCTATAAACCGTCTTTTGCATGTTAGGCTGGGGCGGCGTCCGGCTATCCATCGCGATGGGATTCATGTAGCTGAGCCGCACCGGAATCTCAAAATCCGCTTCCAGTTCCCTGACGATCGAATCAAAGTCCGAGCCGAGCAGGTAATCCACGCAACTGATACAGATGATCAATGCTTGCGGCCGGGGTTTGGCGGTAGCGAATATTTCCGCCACCGCCCGCGCGACCAGGTCCAAGTGCCCCCCGGTCACCAAATCGACCTCATCGACATACAGGTAAAAAAGGCGCTGCTTAAAACCCTGCTGAAACCCGGCGATCGCGCCGTGCCGGCCACAAGCGGGCGGCGCGATGAACAACATCACCGATTGCGGCACCAACATACCGACCCGGACGATTCCCCATCCTCCATGGCTGGGCGACGTATATTGCAGGCAGTGCTCGAAAAGCCGCTTGCCGCGCAACAACGAATCGCTCCGCCCGGCTTCGGCCAGGCTCATCCTCAAAAACTCTTCACTCATCATCATCCCACCACGATTCCGATAATTGAACCAAGCTTGGCACCAAAAACCATTCAGACGAGACCCACTTTTCATAAATACCAAGCTTAAATTCTACTTACTGCTCCTCTAGAAGCCATGTGATAAAGTCCTCTAATTCGGAAATCATCCTTTCAATGGACTAAAAAACGACTTTATCACTTGCTTTTCTGAGCTTTTGTGTTCACCCTGGCCTTCGGACAGGGTTTATCACAACGCTTCTGGACCATCCAAGAAAGATTGCGTTCGTCAAACACTTAACTATCGGTTCTTGCAATAAAATGTTAGGAATGACTAACATTTTGCCAATGATTTTACCTCCTACTATTTCATTTGAATATATCCCTTAAGGAAAATCATTTCATTGAAATATTGTTAGCCACGACTAACATAAACTAAATTATCGTTTTTTCCTTTCGTTGTCAAGAGGTTTATTTAAAATTTTAGACGATTATCAAGTTCGCTCCGCTCACTCACGAAGGGATTGAAGGATAAGTCATGGCGTCGTTTGGCGGATACGTGACCGGATCGAGGAGCTGAAAGAGAACGTTTTGTGAATCATGGATCGCTTTGGGTGACTGAGAGAGCTCATTCAGTCGCTCAACAAGCTCGTTTTGTGAATAAGTGAGCTTACTCAGTCGTTCAGCGAGCTCTTTTTGTGGATGAGCGAGCTTGTTTTGTGAATCAGTGAGCTCGCTCAGTCGCTCGGCAAGCTCTTTTTGTGGATGAGCGAGCTTGTTTTGTGAATGAGAGAGCTTGCTCAGTCGTTCAGCGAGCTCTTTTTGTGGATGAGCGAGCTTGTTTTGTGAATCAGTGAGCTCGCTCAGTCGCTCGGCAAGCTCTTTTTGTGGATGAGCGAGCTTGTTTTGTGAATGAGAGAGCTTGCTCAGTCGTTCAGCAAGCTCTTTTTGTGAATAAGTCATCTATTTTTGTGGATAAACGGTTCCGTTTAACGTGGTTAATGGTTTTGGCTGTGGATAAGTCGGGGAAGTGCGGCTAAAACCGGGTAAAGTTAGAGGGTGAGCAGAGCTAAGTTGATACTCAGTAAATTTTAAAACTTCTGAAAAATGAGCAGCTCAATCAAATATAAAAATGGCGCCATTACTTTTGACGCAACGAAAAAACCGACTGCCGAATCTGGTGCGACAGCAGCGTAATTTACCATGCTGTTACGGCAAATCACATCCCCACTGCGGAATAAAGTGCGCGCGGCCCCTCGATCCAAGGCGATATTTTTAACTCCATGGCGCATCATGATAAAAAAACCGCCCCTACGGGCGGCTCATTCGATCGATAACATCAATTGCAGTCTATTTTGCTTAATTGCCGTGGGCTGTTACCGTCCTTACAAACTCCCGCACAAACAGCGCCGCTGCCTTTTCAACCACCTGGGACAAAGGATACGCAAACTCTAGATATTGGGGTTGCACTCCGACCACAACCACTGTACAGCCGGCAGTGGTTATCAAATAGTTGGCGAGAATATGCAACGGCAACATATGAGTACAGAAACTGGCCCCACCGATGTCCTCGCATTCGATCAGCCGGAATTGACCGGGTTCCGCGTCAAACTCGGCCGCGTCGAAGATAAACAGCACGTCCGGGGCAAACTCGCGGATCGCTCCGGAGAAGTTCTCCGGAGCCGATTCGCCCAGATAGAAACGGAGTTGCTTGGTCGATGCCGCTTCAAGCCGCTTTTGGATCTCATCCACCAAAAACAATCCAACCGAATCATCGGCCCGCAGCGGGTTTCCCACACCTAAAAACGCAATTTTGTCAGCCCCTTGCCAAGCTTGGGCGAGCCGCTCGATGACCTGTTTCATTCCTGATCTTCCTCAAGTTTCTCGCGGTCATAATGGGCCAACTCAAACTCGGAACTTGATTTTAGCGCTTTCCGGGGACAGGAATCTACGCATTGCGCGCAATAAATGCAACGGTCCAAATAAAATTTGGCCTTAAATACCTTCTCTTTGTCGGTCGGAGAGATCTGAACCGCCTTGGCCGGGCAATCCCGCATGCAGATCTTGCAACCGATACAAGCCTGGGAATCAAATTTGATTTTACCGCGAAAGTTCTTGGGAATCATCGCCTTTTCCTTGGGATAGCTGGTCGTGGCCGGCTTCTTGAAAAGCGATTTGATAACCTCAGGAACCATCTTCCCGGGATGTTTCATCGTAATCCACCTCGTACACGGAGATCGGTTATTTCAAAACCGTCATTTTAAACAGCACATCAATTAAGAGTTGCAACAAGGCTGCCGGCGCCAGATACTTCCAGCAGAAGCGCATCATCTGCTCGATCCGGACCCGGGCGGTCACCGTCCGGAAAACGGTCAGGATGACCACGATTGCCAAAGTCTTGACGACAAAAAATAAGAAAGCCCACACCGGCGTGAGGCCGAGCGAACCGCCCCAAAAGACGGCCGACAATAACGTGGCGACCACTACCATTTCCAGATCGATGGCCAAGCGAAAGATGGCCAAAAGTTTGCCGCCATACTCAGTAAAACTGCCGCCGACGATCTCCGTCTCCGCCTCCGGAATGTCAAATGGCACCCGCTCCAGTTTTCCCTGGGCTGCTACCAAGGCTACCACAAAACCAATGATATTAACGAACAGATAAGCGGGGTGTTCCGTGAAGAATTGGTTCATACCGCTGATCGACCAAGTTCCCGCCAATAATGCCGGTCCAAGCAAGACCAACAGCAATGGGACTTCATAAGCAAACAGCTGGGTCAAATTCCGGACCGAACCCAATGTAGAAAAGAGCGAAATCGAGTTCCACCCGGCCAGGAAAAAGGTCATGGTCGGAATGGTCAATAAATAGAAGACCACCACCAGATCGCCTTCAAACGAGAAAATGGCCTGAGTTCCCAATACCGGAATATACAGAAAAGCAGTCAACACCGCGGCCAGCGCGAAGATGGGCAGCATTCTAAACATCACCGGATCCGCCGCTGCGGGGATGATCTCCTCTTTGGCCATTAGTTTGATGAAATCAGCCTCGGGCTGATACCATGGCGGACCGATCCGGTTTTGAAAACGGGCATATAATTTCCGATCCACCCATTCGCAAATCATCCCGTAAGCGCTCAAAAAGAGCAGACCGGGAAATACCAGCATATAAAAGAAATTAGCTCCAATTTCCATCTTTACACCACCAAACCCTATTGATGTCGGGAAAGATCGATCCCGCGGTGCTTTTTATACCAGTTGATCCCATACTCGCGCAACTGGCCCCAGTCCATAATCTCGGATTTCTTGCCCTGTACGACCTTGATCGCCCGGTCCGTGCAGGAGAAACAAGGGTCAATCGCCGCGATGACGATCGGGAAGTCCGCCAGGTAGCCACCGCGCAACATATGCCGGATCGAAGGCAGATTTGCCAAGGTTGCGGCACGAATTTTTACCCGTTCCGGAATTTCGCTGCCATTGGAACGGACATAGTGAATATTCTCGCCGCGCGGCGCTTCATTACGGGACACAGCCTCGCCGGCCGGAATTTTGCGCGGCACTTTGACGGCGATGGGTCCTTCCGGCAATTTTTCAAACATTTCTTTCAGCATTTTATAGCTCTCTAGCAACTCAAAGACCCTGACAATGGACCGGCCCAACACATCCGCGTGCTGGTCGGTGATCACGTTAAACTGGATATGTTGATAAACCCCGTATGGATCATCTTTGCGGGTATCGCGGCTGACTCCCGATCCCCTGGCCGTTGGACCCACCGCCCCATAAAGTTCGGCATCCTCCTTCGAAAGTTTGCCGACTCCCAATAACCGGCCGATAAAGGTAGGTTCTTCAGTAACGACTTTGATGTAATATTCGGTCCGGGCGGTCAGTTGCTCGAGGGTCTTTAGAGCCTGTTGTGTCTGCTCCGAATCGATGTCCCGCCGGACCCCGCCAACGGTATTAATCCCGTAATTCACCCGGTTGCCGGAGAGTAGCGCCAATAAATCCATCACTAACTCCCGATCCCGCCAGGCGTACATAAAGAGGGTGTCGAAACCGACTTCATGGCCGGCAACCCCCAACCAGAGCAAGTGACTGTGGACTCTTTCCAGCTCGCCGATGATGCCGCGGATGAACTGACCGCGCGGCGGCACTTCAACCTTGGCAATCTCTTCAACCGCCTGAATGAACGCGGTTGAGTGAGTATGCGAGCAGATTCCGCAGACTCGTTCGGTTAGGTAGAGACTCTGAATGTAGCTCCTGCTTTCGCAAGCTTTCTCGATACCGCGGTGATTATAACCCAATTTTACTTCAGCGTCGACGATCCGCTCTCCTTCTAAAATCAGGTTGAAACTCTCCGGCTCTTTTAACGCGGGATGTTGCGGCCCCATCGGAACTTTGATCTCAGCCATCCTGCTTCACTCCTTCCTCGGGAAAACCTTTCCAATCTTTTCGCAGCGGATAATTGCCTTCCGGCCAATCATCCGGCAACGGGTAACGTCTTCCCGGCGGAGTACCATCCACTACGATTCCAAACATGTCCATTAGCTCCCGCTCATAAAGGAAAACGCCAGGATAGATATGAGAAACGGTGGGAATCCGAGGTTCTTCCCGAGGGATGAAAA
Organism: Hydrogenispora ethanolica; assembly: GCF_004340685.1. Classification (NCBI taxonomy): domain Bacteria; kingdom Bacillati; phylum Bacillota; genus Hydrogenispora; species Hydrogenispora ethanolica. Next base: position 50,850 of record NZ_SLUN01000035.1, read on the forward strand.
CTTTCAGATTCAATAATAAGCCCTCATTATTATACATATGGTAAATCAATTCGAAATGGGACCCGCTATCCAAGCCGGTTATCGTACCGATCTCAGCCATACCCCATTCCCGCAAGGCCGCTACGACATCCACCAATTTCTCGGCAGTCACCGTACCGAAGACCCGCCGTTCGCGCGGGGCCGACACATCCGTGACCGCTTCCGAAAAATGTTGGGCTAAAAATTCTGTCAAATCAGTGCTGTTCATTGTCTGACACTCCTTCAGTTGGAGATTGTTCGGATGTAGTCGGACCAATCTCCACCGGATTCATCTCATCGGGGCTGTCCGGATGATCGATCTTTTCCAGCAATTTAACGACTCCGTCAATGATCGCCTCGGGTCGTGCCGGGCAACCGGGGATATAAGCTGCCACCGGAATGGTGCTGTCGATGCCGCCCATCACGTTGTAGCAGCCACTGAATACCCCTCCGGAGCAAGCGCAAGTTCCAACGGCGACGATGAATTTGGGTTCCGGCATCTGTTCGTAGACCCGCATCAGCCGATCCTTGATCTGCCGGGTCACCGGTCCGGAACAAAGGATGATATCCGCATGGCGCGGGGTACCTTTCAACTGAACGCCGAAGCGTTCGAGATCAAAGCGCGGCGTCAGAGCGGCAATTACCTCAATATCACATGCATTGCAGGCGCCCGTATTAAAATGCAACACCCAAGGGGATTTGACCCGGGCCCAGCGAACTACTTTCTCTAGCATCGATGACTCACCTCACCATCAGAGTGTATAAAGACAAGGCCACGCCGGTCAAATATAATATGCCCATGAAGGCAATGTTTCCCGCTGGAATCGTGGCCATAATCAAAGCCGTGACGTGAATAATGGTGAAAAACAGCGCAAAAGGAAAGAAATTGGCATAGTCCGGTTGAACCTTATTTGCCGGGACATCCTCACCGCAAGCATAAGGAGTCCCTTTTCCGGTGTATGCCCTGCCTTGGGCGGCCATCTTTGACCCGAGGAACATGAGGAGCATTCCAACCAGCAAAAAGATGACAAAAGCGACTGGCGGAAAAAGCATGATTTGTCCGAAGTTCATCTGGCTCATCCTTTCAGTTTGGTCAGTTTACGAATGTCCAACGATTTGGTCCGTCTGTACGCTAACATCACAATCGCCAGGGCAATCGCGATGAAAACCACTTCCACCACGATCACGGTGATTGCCAAACTCTGGCCGAGAGCGATATTGCCATTGGCGGACCCGGCTGTAACAATCGCCAACGTGACGGCCTTTCCCATTATCTCAAAACCGATCAGCATCCGGATCATGCTTTTGGCCGCGATTAATGCATAAATTCCGATCACTAACAATAACACGACAAATGTCCAATCGACCGCGAAATAATTAACCATTATTCTTCCCTCTCCTAAACAAGACTACCACGCCATAAACTCCCACCAACATGATGGCAACCTGCCCGATGAGATCCAACCCGCGCACATTCCAAAGAATCTCCCCTACGGTTCGAGTCTCCTTCACGTGAGCCAAGGGGAAAGCCACATTCCAGCGGCCCAGATTGAACCAGAGCATCGTCCCGGCAACCAGCACCACAACCAACATCCAGGCAAAACGCTGGTAATGCTCTTCTTTTCTTTCCGAACGCTCTTCGGGAGTCAGTACCCGGCTAAGACTGATAGTGTTAATGAATAATACGGTAATTAACCCGGCACAAACCGATAATTCAAATACCGCCGCCCATGGAGCGTTTAAGTCGAATAACAATAATGTCAAGCCGACACTGCATACGAGCAAGGCAATAGCGGCCCGTAAGAGATCAAACGTAAACACCGCCAAAAGTGCCGGGATTAAAAATAATCCGATTAGGATTAATAGATGGGTCCCCATTTTTACACCTCCATTACTTGACGATCAGTTCCAAGACCTTTTGGGCAGGAAGAATTAAGTGATTGAAAAATACCGGATAAAAGAGGCCGGTTACGATCGCGATAGCCGCCAGCAGGATAGCAGGCCAGTAAAATGAGGGGGTAACTTCTTTTATCCCTTCCAACCCTTCCTTTACTTTACCGAAAAAGACCTCCCGCTGCAGAGTCAGCAAATAGGCCAATGTGATCACACTGGCGAATACGGCCAACATGGCGTAGACTGGAAAACCGGCCTGCCACAGTGCGATGATAATGACCAGCTTGCTCCAGAAACCGCCCAATGGCGGAATTCCGGCGGCGGAGAGTAAACCGATCACCGAGGTTACGCCGGTAACCGGCATTCGTTTGGCTAACCCGCCCAATTTATCAAAGTTCCGGGTTCCCGTAGCCTGCTCGACTGCTCCTGCATTCACGAAAAGCAAAGATTTGAATACCGCGTGATTAAAAAAATGGAACATTGCGCCGAGCAATCCCAAAGGCGTCCCAACCGCAAAACCGGCCATGATATAGCCGATCTGACTAATGCTCGAAAACGCCAGCATCCGTTTGAAATCTTTCTGCCCGAGAGCAAAAAAGGCTCCCAAAATCATAGAGACGGATCCGAGGAATAGTACCAGGGATGTAAAAGACTTGGTGAAACCGAAGACTTCGATAATGACGCGCATCAAAGTGTACACACCGGCAATCTTGGTTACGATTCCGGCCAGCAAGATGGAGACCGGCGCCGGAGCGGCGGTATATGCATCCGGGAGCCAGCCATGAAACGGCATGACTCCGGCTTTGAGGACAAAAGCGAAGGTGATCGCCGCCAGCGCCAATTGAAAGCCGAGGCTATTCGACAATGCTCCTGCCTTCTTTAAAGCCGTGAAGGTTACATTCCCGGTCATTGCGAAAAGCAAAGCAATCCCTACTAACAAAATTGTAGTGGCCACCGCCGACAGCATCATGTATTTAAAAGAACCTTCAACTCCTAACTCATCCAGGCGGCTGGCAATAAGAATAAAAGCGCTAACTGAAAGAATTTCCAGAAAAACATAAAGTGAAAACAGGTCCGTTGCCATGACTAAACCATTCATACCAGTAATCGTCAGTAGCATCAGAGCGTAACACCCGGGCCGACGGTCTGGATTCCAAGGATAGCGGAATGAAAAAAAGGCTGCGACCAGAGCTACTAAGCTGATGGAAACCAATGCCACTAATGATAAACCGTCAATCCGGAGAGCCAAGTGACCCTCCCGCCAGACCTGAATGAGTCTGCCACTCCAATGAGCAGTTACTTGCTCATGAATCAGTGCGATGGAGTTCACCAATAAGAAAGAGGTAATGAGACCAATAACGATGGTTGCTCCTTGCTTCCAAATCTTGCGGAGAATCGGCATCAGTGCCGCTCCAAGCAAGGGGACGAAGATAAAGGCTAAAAGCACAGTAATTTCCTCCTAATATATGTAGCAATAAACTTCGATAACGCCTGATGAATTGCGACATATTTCCTTGATCTAGAATCGTTCCCCGCGGATCATCGGATAAACCAAGTAATATAAAAGACGATCAAGATTAAACCACCCACCGACCATGCAAGATAATTGCTATATAATCCATTATGAATCCTACGCAATGAACTGACCCTTGCCGCCACCGCGGGAGCAAAGCTTTGGAATACCCAATCAACCCCGCGATCGATTCGAAAGAGCGTCAATGCAAGAGGTTGGAATGCTTTTTTGCTTTGATCATAGGGATCAAAATACCTTTCCTCGGCTAAACGATAGATTGTCGCTAATCCGGGAAGCCGCCGGATATGATTGGCAGCCTCAACCGCCCGACCGGTTAATTTTACGCCAAGCCAATGATTGAGAATGCCTAGTACGGTCACTGCTACCGTCACCCAGAAGAGCCACCCCAAATTGAAGGCAAAGTGAACTTCGGAGGCATGCTCTCCGAGACCCGTTGCAATTAAGGACGGCTTCACCAGCGTATTCAAAGGCCATGCCTGATAGATGCCAAAGAGAACGCAGCCGATAGCTAAAATCGTTGCCGGCAACAGTAAGGTCCCCGAAGCTTCTTTGGCCTTTTCCGTATGAGCTGTTGAATTACCTAGAAATACCGCATGCCCTAACTTCAATGTTGTGGCTAATGTGATAAAGGCGCCGGCTACCGCCGCGAGAAAGAAAATTGGATAGCCAGCTTCAAGCGTACCCTCAAAAATCAATTCTTTGGATACGAAACCGCTGAAAAGAGGAATCCCGCTTAGAGAAGCCGCTGTCACAATAAAGCAGACGAAGGTCCAAGGCATCTTTCGGCCTAAACCGCCTAATTTCCGAAGATCACTGGTTCCGGTCTGCTGCTCCACTGCTCCCGCTGTCAGAAAAAGAGCCGATTTATACATCGCATGATTGATCAGATGAAAGAGACCGCCGACCACGCCCGCTGGCACGCCAGTCCCGATGCCTAGTACCATATAGCCGACTTGCCCAATGGCGCTGTAAGCTAAAAGACGCTTATAGTCATTTTGCACCAGAGCCATCATATCCGCGCAAATAATGGTAACCGCGCCTATCAGCATTACCACCAACCGCATGATAGGGTCCGGAGTGAAAAAGTCCAAAACGATCCGAGTGACCAGATAAATTCCTAAAAGCTTCTCCACCGCGGAAGGAATCAAGGCCACAAAAGGCAAAGGAGCGTCCACTGCAGCATCCGGAATCCAGCTGTGAAACGGCATAGCGCCCGCTTTTCCCAACGCACCAATGAGCAGTAATAGGAAAGCGACTCCATTCAGTCCGGTAGTTGTCAAATGAACATCGGTCATGACAAACGTTCCGGCTTGAACCCCGATCAGCATTATGCCCAACATTAAACAAAGATCGGTAAAACCGACAATGATGAAGGTTTTCATTCCGGTGCGATAGGAGCGTTCATGGCCAAGAGCGATCAATGCATAAAGCACGATCAAGAGCCCTTCCCAAAAGAAGATTAAGAGAACCAAGTTATTGGCTAAGACCGCTCCCATCGCCATGGCCTCTGCAATAAACAGGAAGCCATAGAACTGATTGTTGGTAGAACGGCCAGTCATATATTTTTGCGAATAAATTGCGATTAACAACGAAAAACCGGCGATGGCCATTGCCATAAATTGGCTAAATGCATACCAGCGCAGTTGAAAGTCGATACCAAATCCTACCCACGGGAGACGGAGGTCGATTTGCTTTCCCCAGAGTAGCAGCGGGAGAAAGAACAATCCTCCTGCGGTCAAAATCGCCAATACCGCTTGAAGGTATTTCATCCGGGATGGAACTGCCAATAAAATTAGGCCAATGACCGCCGGAATCAAAATCAGCGATAAAAGTATCTGGTCCATGGCTTAACTCCCTATCATTTGCCGTACGGCAAGTTGTATGAATTGACTTGGATAATGGATTAGCAATCCGCTGAGTAACGCAACTATAGCTAGAGTGCTGACTGCGACGAGCATTATGGGGGTTCCTTCCCGAGGCGTTTCGTGCTTCGTTTCCCCCATAAAAACGATTGTGAACACGCGGAACAAATAAAGAATCGTCAGCAACGAGCCCACCATGAATACCCCAGCCAGCCATGGATGACCGCTCTGTACCGTTCCACTGATAATCATGTATTTGGCGAAAAACCCGCTAAAAGGCGGAATGCCCATTACTGACAACGAGCATAAAGCGAACGCGGCGGCAGTAACCGGCATCGATTTGGCAAGACCGCCCATTTTTCGAATGTCTTTCGTATGAACGGTATGCTCGACGATGCCGGCGCATAAAAATAAGCCACCCTTTGCCAAGGCGTGGGCTAAAATAAAAAACAATCCGCCAGTGATTGCCAACGGGTTGTTCATGAACAATCCCAGGAATATGAATGCTAATTGACTGACGGTTGAGTAGGCGATAACCCTCTTAATATCATTTTCGACTAAAGCCGCCCCTCCGGTTATTATCGCGCTGGCGGCGATGACCAGCGGCAAAACCTGATGCCATACCGCCCCGATTTCCAAAGTACCCACAAAAATCCGGGCGAAAACAAAAACTCCGATTTTCACTAGCACTGCGGCATGGAGCAGTGCAGTCACAGGCGAGGGAGCAACACCGGCATCGGGCAGCCAGGTATGGAACGGCAAGGTTGCCGATTTGGAGAAAATACCAAACAGGATCAACAAAACTGCCAGATCGGAGGCGGTCTTTCCTTCCATTTGCTGAAGGTTGAATGTTCCAAAGTCGCCGTGCAGGATTATAAATCCCAGGAGCATGGCCAAAGCACCGAAGACCGTAACTAAAAAAGCCTTGTCAGCCCGCAGGCCCACTTCCCGCTCCCGGTAAAACCCAATCAGACGCCAACTGCAGATCGATGAGATCTCCCAAAAAAGATAAATGAAGATCAGGTTCTTCGAGTAAACCAATCCCATCATGGCTCCTAAAAACAATACAACCATTAAGTAGTACTCATTCTGGTTTTCCTCATGTTTAATATATCCAAAAGAGTATAGCACAATAAAAAGACTTACAAACGATGCTGAAAGCGCCATAAAGACGGCCAACGCGTCGGCCGTTAAATTCAGATCCAGGCCTAAAACCAAAGGGATGAATAGGTTGACTGTCCGATTGGAAAGAATCAGACCCGTCAGCGAAGCCGAAGCTATAAAAGCCCCCGCCACCAGCAAAAAAGCAAGTAGATTTCTGAATTTTGGCGATATTCTACCGATGAAAGGCAATGAAAAGGCGCCGATAATCGGCAGTAAAATCGCAAGCAACATCATGTTTCCCATTCTCTTTCCTCACTTGCCGAAATTTATCTATCGAAACGGTCACGAAGACCCGCTGAAAAAATGGAAATTGGCAATCCCAAGATTGTCTCGAAACCTTACAAAGTTATGAAATATAAGGCTTTGCTCAACCACGTATATTTTACACTTCTTTCTGCATAAGTCAATTTAATTCTCTCTTAAAAAACTGCATCCGGCCAATTTTAGCTTTTTCTATTATCCCCCAATCTCCGGAGATAAAGCTTTACGCCGTTTTTGGTCTAAAAGCACAAACTCCTGCATAGGATGATGATGCAGGAAAGGTGGATGGACTTGCCCGAACAAAAAGATAAGATAAAACCGACCGGAGTTCCACATTGGTTTCTCTATGGTACTTTGGGCATCTTTTTAATGCTCCTCAGTGCCTTGGCGGTGATAGCTGTAAAATCAACCTCATTCTCAGCCAATTCATCGGGAATGATTTCGCAGTGGCAAAGTGGGCCCATCCGGCTTGACACTCAAACCAGCCGTTTTATCCTGCGTAAAACTCTTCCGGCTTTGGATCGTTCAGCCGGAGAGGACGACCCCTTTACTTTGCTCGAGTTTAACTGGTCTGAAATTTACTGGCGGTTGGCAGTGAATATTAAAAGCGCCTCTCCGCAAGAGATTCTCAAGGCACAACTACCGTTACTGGCGTTGATTAAACCAAAACCATTGCCTCCGGTCCGGATTATTCAGCATCCTGTTCCCAAGCCCGATATGACGCCCCCTGTTAAGGAGTTTCCGCCGCTACTCAACGAGGCTCCCCTCGTTTTCATTTACCATTCGCATACTACAGAGTCATACCTTCCGGAGAGCGGGAAAGACCATACCCCCAACCAAAAAGGCGACATCGTAAAGGTCGGCAGTTACCTGCAGAAGATACTGGAGGAAAAATACGGCATTCGATGCATACACAACGAAGATATTCACGACACTTTTCCATTCCGCGATTCGTACAAAAGATCGCAAATTACCGTTATGAAGTATCTAAAAGAGTATCCCTCTTTCAAAGTAGTGCTGGACATTCATCGCGACGCTACGCCGGGGATCGACGCCACAGCGATCGTCAAAGGTCAGGAAACCGCGACAATCGCTATCGTGGTCGGGAGCGACAAAATGGGATTGGAACACCCCAACTGGCGCAAGAACCATCAATTTGCGACCGAGTTGGCTGACGCGATGAACCATTATTATCCGGGATTATGCAGCAAGGTAATTTTATCCGATGCCCGGTACAATCAGCATCTCCACGATCATTCCTTAATTATCGAGTTCGGCGACCAGAATTCCACCATCGAAAAGGTTTACCGGGCAGCCGACCGGTTCGCCGAGATTTTAGTATCGGTCATGGATCAAGAAGCCACCCAAGCCAATCCAGGCCAGTAATAACCGTTAGAAGCCATGTGATAAAGTCTCTTTCCAAACGATTCGACTGGCAAGAGGATTTCAAAACGACTTTATCACTTGCTTTTCTGAGCTTTTGTGTTCACCCCGACCTTCGGACAGGGTTTATCACAACGCTTTTAGAAAGCGCCACGCTGTTTTGAAAGGCACGGTCTTACGACCGAGCCTTTCCATCCCCAGTTAAGCTTGTTGAATCTCGCCGTTAATCGTGATCGTTGCCTCATAAAAAGGTACCTGGGCTCCGGATCGCTGTAGAGCTTCCTTTACCAGGCGAACCAAACCGAAGCAGCAGGGAACCTCCATATGGGCCACGGTTACGCTATTGAGGTCGTTTTTGCGGAAGATTTCCGTCAATTTTTCCAGATAACCTTGGCTATCATCCAATTTGGGGCAACCGATGATCAAAGAACGGCCCTTTAAAAACCGGCGGTGAAAATCGGGATAAGCAAAAGGCACACAGTCGGCGGCGATCAATAGATCAGCGTCCTTAAAATAAGGGGCCGTCACCGGAACCAATTCGAGTTGAACCGGCCATTGCCGCAATTCGGGCCGCGGTCCGGACGAAAGACCTTGCTCCGGCTGTGAAACCGGCTCCTCACGCAGCACCATCATCCGGGAGCCCGGGCAGCCTGCGTGTTTAACCGGCTCGCGGCCCGCACTCCGCTTGGAAAGATGTTGATGTACTGCGTCCTCATTAAATTCATCCGCATCCCGCTCAATAATTTGGAGCGCTCCCTGGGGGCACTCTCCCAAACAAGCTCCTAAACCATCGCAATATTGATCTTTGACCAAACGGGCTTTCCCGTCAATAATCTGCAGAGCGCCTTCGGCACACGACGGAACGCATAAACCACAACCATTGCACTTTTCTTCGTCGATCTGAATAATTTTTCGCATTGTCATATGAATCCACTCCTCTATCGCTTAAATTGGAAGCTTTAAACATAATATAACAATCCCGCTGCGAAAAATCTTTGATCTAGATCAAAAACAGCTATCATTCTTGCATGGCCTGTAGTTTTTCCCAGTCGAGTATCCGTAGCGAACGCCGTCCCTCTCCCCCGATCACCCCGGCTTTCTTTAACTTGGCCAGACTCCGGGAGAGCGTCTCCGGGGTCATTCCGAGGTTTTGCGCGAGTTCCCCTTTGGAGATTGTCAACCATAGTTCCCGTGTTTCCGGAGATACGGCGAGACATTGCTGATACAGGTATTTTGCCAATTTGACCGGAGCCTCGTCCAGCGAAAGCGTGGCCAAAAGCTGGTTGAAATGCCGTAAGCGCTGCGATAAGACCGCCAACAGATCCAGCGCCATTTGGGGTTGGCTTTGAATTAGATTCATGAGCGCGCTGCGCTGGATTACGCATACCTCAGCGTCAGTCAAAGCAATACACGTGGCCGGGTAGTCCGTTCCGGTGAACACTGCCACTTCGCCGACGGGTTCATGCGGGCCAATGACATGTAAAATTTGTTCTTTGCCGGTAGTCGATAGCTTAACCACTTTTACCCGGCCTGAACCAACCAGCGTAAACTCAAGGGCGGGAGAACCTTCTGAGAAGATCAAATCGCCTTTGGCATAAAAACGGCGGACCGCCAATTGCGCCAAGGCGGATAACCGCTCTGGCTCGAGCGCACCGAACAATTGCGAGGACCGTAACATCGACTCAACTGTTAACTGATTTTTTCCAGGCATCCGAAACTCCTTCGCTTTTACTGTGTGAGAAGTCTCCATCGAATATTCTCAATTTCAAGCGTTCGGCAGCATTTCGATAAAAAAAGAACAAACCCCCTCTTGCGAGGGGGTTTCGAATTACTGGCCTGATTTTGCGACTCCGACAAGGTCTTTAAATGCTTGACCATCATGAACGGCCAAATCGGCGAGGACTTTGCGGTTAACCTGCACTCCGGCCTTTTTCAAGCCGCTGATGAAAGTGCTATACGACATTCCGTTCATACGGGCCGCCGCATTAATCCGGCTGATCCAAAGTTTCCGGAAATCACGTTTTTTAGCCCGACGGTCCCGGAAGGCATAAGCCAAAGATTTCAAAACTTGCGCATTGGCGGGATGGAAGATTCGGCTCTTGGAACCGCGGTATCCTTTGGCAAGCTTGAGAATTTTTTTATGGCGATGACGGGTTTTAAAACCGCCTTTAGCTCTCGGCATGACAATCTCCTCCTAAAAAATTACTATAAGCAAAGCATACGCTCGACGCGACGCTCGTCGCCGTGGCTGATGATCTCGGCCTTGCGTAAATTGCGTTTGCGTTTTGAGGTTTTGCATTCTAATTGATGTCTCTTAAAGGCATGGTTCTTTTTAATCTTGCCACTGCCGGTTACTTTAAAACGTTTCGCAGCCCCACGATGGGTCTTCATCTTCGGCATGACGGTTCTCCTCTCTATTCCGATTTCCCGGATAATATCATGATCATGTTTTTACCTTCGATCTTGGGTTCGCGTTCCATTACGGCACCGTCGCGAACGCTTTCAAAGAGTTGCATCAGGAGGCTTTTGCCTAAATCAGCATGAACGATTTCCCGGCCCCGGAAACGGATAATTGCCTTTACCTTATCTCCATCCTTGAGAAACTTTTGGGCAGCCTTCACCTTGACTTGAAAATCGTGTTCTTCGATCTTCGGAGTCATGCGAATCTCTTTAATCTCAATGATGCGTTGCTTTTTACGAGCTTCTCGTTCGCGTTTGCTCTGCTCATAACGGTATTTTCCATAATCCATAATTCGGCAAACCGGGGGTTTGGCGTTCGGAGCCACTTCGACCAGATCCAGCTCTTTTTCAAGGGCGATCCTGAGAGCGTCCCTTACCTGCATAATACCTAATTGTTCGCCATCCGCACTAACTACCCGGATCTCCCTGGCCCGGATCTCTTCGTTAATTCGCAACTCGTTACTAATCAGCTGACACCTCCTAAAAACATTCAACAAAAAAAGCGGGGTTGTTCTTCCACCCGCTCTGAAAAGTCAAACAGACATATTTCTTGACTTTATAAACCCAAAGAACCGAGGGTTCTTAGGTGAGAAGCGGATGGCTTCTGCTTCATTTGAACTATACAAAGTATACCATTAACCGTCCGTTTCGTCAACCGCAAATCTGTTCGCCGCTTGAGAAGCCGGGACGGTTCTCTCTCCATCAGGGCAGGCAGGGCTCAGAATTTCTGCCACTCGCCCTGAAACTGCCATAACACCCCGGCCGGGTTTCGGAGATACTAAGCGACGGGAGGTGAAGCACTTGAAAGCCACTACGACCGGTTTGGTTGTCGCCGGCGTCGGTACGCTGGTTTCCAGTTTGGGAGCAGTGCGGTTGAAGCAAAAATGGGGCGCGGGAGTCCTCGGTTTCGGGTTGGCCCATGTTGTATTGGGATTATTGGATCTGGCCCGCCCCACCATCCGCCATTCTTAATTCCTCCCGGGAGGCGTTGAATTACGCCTCTCTTCTTTGTTTTCGGCACCAATCCAGAGCCGTTTGCATGGCCGGGGGAGGCTCCGTGGCAAATTCCAAATACCTGCCGTCGCGGGGATGGTTAAATCCTAACAACGCGGCATGCAGCGCCTGTCCTTGAATGGGAACGGCCTCTTTCCGGTACCCGTAAACCGGGTCGCCCACCAGCGGATAACCCAAATGACTGAAATGGACCCGGATCTGATGGGTCCGGCCCGTTTCCAGCCGTGCTTCCAGATATGCATAGACTCCCAGGTACTCCAAAACTCTATAATTCGTCGCGGCGAACCGGCCGCCGGGAACCACGGCCATTTTTTTACGCTCGACCGGATGGCGGCCGATAGGCGCCTCGATCCGCCCCTGTTCCGGCGGACGACCGTGCACCAATGCCTTGTACATCCGCTTCATGCTGCGTTCTTTGATCTGCCGGGCCAGCGCCAGGTGGCTGTAGTCGTTCTTGGCGACCACCAGGACACCGGAAGTATCCTTATCCAGCCGATGAACGATCCCCGGCCGGATAACCCCGCCGATCCCCGACAGATCCTCACAATGTTCCAACAAAGCATTCACTAGCGTCCCCCGCTGGTTGCCGGCAGCCGGATGCACCACCATCCCACGGGGCTTATTGACCACCACCAGATCCGGATCTTCATATAAAATATCTAACGGAATCGCCTCAGCCACCACCTCCAACGGCTGAGGCTCCTCCCAGACGATCTCCAATTCGTCGCCGGGTTCAATTTTATAGCTGGCTTTTAAGGGTTTGCCGTTCCGGGTCGCTCCGCCCGCGGCGATCAGTTTTTGTACAAACGACCGGGAAGGCCACAATCCGGAGTTGCTCAAAAAAACATCCAGGCGCAAGCCGGAGGCTTGATCATCAACTTTTAACTTCTGTAGCTGCATCCGAATTCAACCTCCTCCGTTGGCGGCGATCGAAGGCCCAGATCAAACCGAAGGCGGTTCCGGCCATCAGCAAACAGACCAACTGGGCCAAGCTCAACCAGGGGAATACCATCGGCCCTACCCGGAAAAATTCCACCCCGAAACGGAGCATGGAATAAAGACCCACATAGAGCAGGAATAAGAACCCCGGGAAACGGTGATGGTCGAGATTCCGCCAAAGGATAACAAACAGCACCAGACTGCCCACCAACGAATACAGCTGCGTCGGGTGGCGCAAGGTGGCATCTCCGTAAGCACAAGGCAATGCCCAGGGCAGGCCGGAAGCTTTTCCGTAACAACAGCCATTCAGCAGGCAGCCGATCCGGACGAGCGAATAACCCAAGGCAATAAACGGCGCCAGCAGATCCGCCAAAGTCCAGGGATAGATCTTTTTCAGTCGCAAGAAACCAAACCCGGCTAAAAATCCGCCGATTAACCCGCCATGAAAAGCCAGCCCGCCCGATGAAAGCTTAAGGATCTCCCACGGCGCCCGCACATAGAGCTGATAATCGGTGACCACATAAGCGATTCGGGCGCCGGCGACCGCTCCGATCAAAATCCAGGTCGCCAGATCCACGATCGTATCCAGCGGAATCCCCAGGCGGCGTTGGGCCTGGCGGCCCGCTCCGAAAATGCCCACCAAAAAAGCGACTGCCAACATCAAGCCATATGAATGAATCGACAGTCCGAACAGATTGAATAGCACCGGCTTCATTGATCTCCTCCTCGAAACTCCTCGGGAAGTTGTTCCCTCCGGCCGGCCTTCTTGGCAAAATCCTCTCTGAGCAGAGCGTAGATAATGAGGGCAACCCCGATCACGATCCCGGTATCGGCCAGATTAAACACCGGCCAGTATTGCAGGTCCAAAAAATCGACCACATAACCGAGGCGGACCCGGTCCAAAAAGTTGCCGGCCGCTCCACCTAGAGCCAAGGCCAATCCAAGCCGGAAGATCCGGGACTGCAGGTGAAATTGACGGCGGTTCACCCAGATTACCGCGAATAACGCCAGGGTGATGCCGATCAATAAAAAGGTCTGATAATATAAGATCCCAAAGGCCGCACCGTAATTTTTGACATAGGTCAGCGAAAAAACGCCGTCGACCCAGCGAATGCTTTGAAATGGAGCCATACTGGCTTGCACCAGCCATTTGGTTACTTGATCGAGGACCAGCACCGCGCCGGCAATAAGCAGATAGGGCAACATTTTATCGCGTCCTTTCTTTCCCGCTTGGCCCGGATAAACCGGCCGCCTCAACCTCAATTCATGAAAAACCGCCTCGATAAGATACATCCTCAAGGCGTAGCCGTAAAAGGCAACTTTCTTTTCGGGGGTTCCTACACCGCGGGAACATGGCGCGCTTGCCCCGCCCCCTGTGTCACAAAACCTTGATACAGCATTTTGCGAAAGCGTTGACGGGTTTGGAGCGAAAAGCGCGAACAAAGCCGTTTACGCTTTATCAAAATGCTATATAGTGATTCGCGATTCATTGCCAAAAACCTTTCCCGAGCGATGAATCGCGCTTCCGTTCGAAGGACGGTAATTTCCCGCCTCCTAAAAGAGCTGTGATAAACCCGGCTAAAAAGCCGGAAGGGTCACAGCGATTGCCTGAAGCAAGTGATAAAGTCGTTTTAAATCTTTTTATGAGCTGATTTCCGTTTCGAGAGACTTTATCACATGGCTTCTAAGAATCCCATTGAATCAATCCTGTTGATCCCGGTTCCCCGGGTCGGGCGGAATCTCATCATTTGCGGTGACATCAATCACCCCTTCGACTCGTTCCACAATCCCCTGATCCTCATCGGCGTCGTAAAAATTGTCATCGTAGGAATCGGTTCCGCCCAAATCCGACGGAGTGTCCGATGTCCCGTAGCGGGCCACCGACTGCCAGATATCCTCGCCATCCGTTGCCACGTAATCGGTGTCATCCAAAAAGGTCCTGGCGAACGGCGGTTCCAAAACCTCTTCTTCCACGGGTCGCTCGCGATTGATGTACTGCTCCTCGGTGACTTTGGCGCAACTGAAACAGAGCGTGGTATAGGGCAAGGCTTCCAGCCGGTCCTGATGGATGGGCTCGCCGCACAGCTCGCATTGGCCGTACACTCCGGCGTCGATCCGGTCCAAAGCCTCGTTGATCCGGTTATAAGTCTCGTTGCTGCTATTCCACAAGGCCAGATCCTTTTCTCTCTCAAATGTCTCCGTGGCCAGATCCGCCGGATGATTGTCGTATGCCGAAAGCTCCTCCACCGAATCGGTTAACGATTGATTCAGATTAAAACGGTTGGAATTCTCCCATTCGATTTCGATCCGCCGTTTTTCCGCCAACAACCGCTGGCGGAAATCGTTCAGTTTATCGCCGTCCATTGATTCTCCCCTTCTCTAGCTATGAATAGAGGCGCAAATGTTGATTGATAATGCGCACCAAATCAGCGATATATTTCCCGATAACCGGCAGATTTAAACTGGCCAGCCGGGTCAGGAGCACCAAAAAAATGCTGGCTACAATGGTCAGGCCGATTGCAATTCCAAAGCCCCGCGCCAGTCCGGATAAAAAATTCAAAAAGATCAGCCGCACCGGATTCTGAAGCAAATTCCAAAACTCGGTGAAATTGGCACGTTCCAGTTTGGCCTCGAGCTCCTGGACTCTTTTAAAAAGATACTTAGCCTGCCGCCGGTTGAAGATCGCAACCACCCCATTATCGCGACTCCCCGTTTTGATGCCAGGAAATCACGGACACAGTTCGTTCCGAACAACCCACTGACTCAACCTTCGCTTTGGCGAAACCGACCCTCGCAATCTAGCTTGCCACCGTTCTTAAAAACTACTCTTCCCTCGCCGCCAGGATCTTCATCGGTGGTAAAGAATCACCGTCACATGCCGGAGTGGTTCATCTGGCAGCTCAAGACACTCCTTCGATTACTTAAGACACTCCTTCGATTGCTCAAGATACTCCTTCGATTGCTCAAGATACTCCTTCGATTGCTCAAGATACTCCTTCGATTGCTCAAGATACTCCTTCGATTGCTCAAGATACTCCTTCGATTGCTCAAGAGATTGCTCAAGATACTCCTTCGATTGCTCAAGATACTCCTTCGATTGCTCAAGATACTCCTTCGATTGCTCAAGATACTCCTTCGATTGCTCAAGACACTCCTTCGATTGCTCAAGACACTCCTTCGATTACTCAAGACACTCTGACTTTTACCCGAATTGCCAGACACTCAGTTAAAGGGTAGAATAAAGAACTAAGGAGCTGAGTGTAGTGGTCAAAGAACGGAAAGTGTATAG